>JAQTMM010000105.1 GCA_028714335.1 Dehalococcoidales bacterium | reverse complement strand
GCTCCCGCCGAAACGCTGCTTAAAGCCATTTACGTTAAGGTTTTACAGGCTGGCGGGCATCCCTACTTTCAAGCATCCTTCAGCGATATGAATGAACTCTTCTTTCAATACGCCTCGGACGAGCAAATCAGGTACGTATCGCCACCCACCAAACTGCTGTACGACACCTACGACGTAATGATTCGCATCGGGGCGGAAAATAATACCAAAGCCCTTTCCAACGTTGACCCGGCCAAGCTGGTAGCCAGCCAGCAGTCGCGCACTGAACTCCTCAACACCTTTCTACAGAGGGCGTCCAAAAAGGAAGTCCGCTGGACGGCGACGCTGTATCCCACCAACGCTTACGCCCAGGACGCCGAGATGAGCCTTACGGAATACGAAGACTTTGTTTACATGGCTTGCCTGGGAGACCCCAACGACCCCATCGGCTACTGGAAAAAACTCTCGGCGCGCCAGCAGAAGGTGGTGGACTGGCTTAAAGGCAAGAAAAGCATCCACGTTACAGCGCCGGAAACCGACCTCACTTTAAACATCGAGGGCCGCACCTTTATCAACTGCAGCGGCCACGAAAATGTGCCGGACGGCGAGGTCTTTACCGGCCCGGTGGAAGACAGCATGAGCGGGCACGTTTGCTTCTCCTATCCGGCTATTGAGAACGGGCATGAGGTTTCCGGGGTAAGGCTCTGGTTTGAGAAAGGCAAGGTCGTTAAAGCCACCGCTGAAAAGAACGAGGAGTTTTTGCTGAAAACGCTGGATACGGACGAAGGCGCGCGGCGCATCGGGGAATTTGCCTTTGGCACCAATACCGGCATCTCTAAATTCACGCGGCAAATCCTTTACGATGAAAAAATCGGCGGCAGCTTCCACATGGCGTTAGGGACAGGTTATCCCGAGACCGGCTCCAAAAATGTATCGGCGATTCACTGGGACATGATTTGTGATATGCGCCAAGGCGGCGAGGTCACTGTGGACGGCGAGCTGTTTTATAAGAACGGGCAATTCGTTATTTAGCTGGAATACAACAAAAGATAATTTTTATTGAAATATATTATCAAAGACGCTGGCGTTAGTTGCCTGGATACGCTGGCAAAGCTGGCGTTGGAAGAATAACGAAAAGCGCAAAGGTACGCTGGCGCTTTGTATAAACGTGATTATCCGCCGGTAATCAGGCAGCTGTATTCAGTTCAGATTGGAATGTAATGATACCGGGAGTAATGGCATTGCCCACAATACCCGCCTGGGCGGCGATAATGGCTGCATGAGTACGGCTGCGCGCCTGCATCTTTTCGACAACGTTATGGACATGTTTTTTAGCCGTGTCTATGCTGATACTAAGAGTATCGGCGATTATTTTGTTCGAATCCCCATTCCCCATGAGCCTTAGCACATCGACTTCCCGTTCAGTGAGATGAGCCGCTTCAGCGGTGCGCTCGGCTAACGTCTTGCGTCCGTTTTGAATCAAATTCTCTACGGCAATGTGCAATAATTCCGTCTTCATCTGCATGCCGCCCTCGACCACACGATGGATACTCTGCAACAGTATATCCGGAGTCATGTCCTGTAGAAAGATATATCCCCCGGCGCCTGCGTGTATGGCGTCAATTACATAAGTGTCGTTGATATTCTCCGTCAGCACCAGGACAGCAATATCCGGGAACTCATCCTTGATAATCCTCGTAGCTTGCACACCATCTATTTTCCCATTCCTCGACTCGGTTAATACTACTTTTACAGGCCGTCCCATGTTACGTGCCAGTTTAATTTTATGCAGGGCTTCCGTACCACTCGACGCATCTTCAATCACATCGATATTCTTATCTTCTGCCAGGATAGCCTGTAACCCATGACGAACAACTGGACTAAAACCAATCATCAAAACTCCCAGTGTTTCAGATTTACTTTGCATAGCTGTCATCGCGGTCGCCTCCTTGGTACACTATAAGTGTATCATACCTGGCACTTTAGTGCGCCTTTAGATTACCATTGTACCCCCCCATTTTTATACTTGTCAATAGGTATAAATTACCACCTACTGGATTAACCAACCAGCACCAACATACCTGTCTCACCCCCACCCGAGAGGTTTGTGGTTCCGTCATATACCAGACATACTTATATTAGCTAAAGGTATAATTTGTAATCAAGAGAAAGGAGGACAATTCTCATGTTTGGAGTAAGCGCATTGTGGTGGGGTATTATCTCTTTAGTTTTCGGTGTCATCGTCATGGTTTTCCCCAAGATACTTAACTATCTTATAGGGATTTATCTCATTATTATCGGCGTCCTGGCTATTATTACGCATTTCTACGGTTAATGACCCTCTGGCAATGCCAGGCAGCAGGAGGGAGTGGATGGGGTGTAAAGGGTAATAAGGTAAAAAGGAGGTCAATATGTGGCGTTGGTTTTGGATAATTGCTCTTATCCTGTTAATTGTGTGGTTACTGGGTTGGCTAATAACCCCATTCATGGGCGGTTTTATTCATATCTTAATCGTTATAGCTGTCA
>JAQTMM010000104.1 GCA_028714335.1 Dehalococcoidales bacterium | reverse complement strand
AACACCGATAGAGTAGCGGCGTCGCGGTTCATAATTACCTTGCTGTTCTCGCCGTAGGGGCGGGAGAAGAAAGCGCCGTTAGCCAGCAGCGCTTTAACCGCGCTATTGGTCAGGTTCTTGACGCGGCTTACTTCGCTTTCGTTGGCGGGGTCGTAGAACAGGTTGAATTCGCAGTGTACCCCGGTGCCCTGGACGATTGGCTGGATATAAACGCCCATGTCGGAAGATGGATAGCCGGCTTTCTTTACCGTGTCGTACATCGCCGCGACCTGGCATTCCAGCTTGTCGTTAATCGTCAGGAACATGATGTCCTCACAGCCGCCCTTGTAGCGGAGTTTCCAGTAAGGCTCTTCCGAGGGTTGCTGCACCGTCTTCAATATCTCGTTAGCCGATACCCCGCCGACGGATTTAGTGGCTGTCAGGCCCATCCGCTTGGTGATGTCAGTAATGTCACTGATGTAGGAACTGACTCTTTCCTCGGGGAAGTATTCGTAACCGGCTACGTTATAGAAAAGTATCCAGGCGGGGAGGGAGTCTTTGAGCGCCTGGTAGTCTTTGGGCCACTTCTTGGCGAATATCGCCGCCAGGTTGGTGCTGTTGAGGATGAAGCACTCGTTAGCCATCCTTAGCCTTACCAGCCAGGAAGCCAGATCGAGTAGATCCGTGTAATTATCGGCGCCGACGACGAAGGGCTCTTCTACGTTGGGGATTAGCTCGCACCGCATCGAGGCCCAGGTGACTATGCCCATCGTCCCCTGTGAGCCCTGAATGATTCTATGCAGTGAAGCCACGCCCGGTCCGTAGGGCGCTTTTTGCACACCTCCCACCTTCCACTGCTGCGCCACTGTGCCCGGCCCAGCCGCCTGCCCCGTCCGGAACTCGTCGCCCGACCCGAAGATTACTTCTACGCAAGCCAGCGGGTCGCTGATGTCCCACTGGTACTTGGGCATGATAACCGGCTCGCGCTCCAGCAGGCTGCCGATGACTGTTTTCGATTTTTTTGGCAGCAGCGGCAGGTTTAGCCTGATGCCTTCCTTGGTCGCCGCCGCTATCAACTCACCAAAGGTCACGCCCGGCTCTACCATGGCCACCCGGCGCGCCCGGTCTACGTTGATGATTTTATTCATTTTACTCATGTCGACGATTACCGCCCCGCCGATGCTAGGCACGGTATCACCGCGGAAATGGGGCCCACCGGAGCTTACCGGAACTAGAGGCGTAGATGTCGTGTTAGCCAGCTTTATCAGCTGCTGCACGATTTTCGTGCTGGTCGGCTTAACCACGCACTCCGGCCTCACCGTATTAACGAAGCTTATGTCCCTGGAATATTCATCCAGTTTTGCCCGGTCATAAGATACGTTGCTGGCTCCAGCTATTTTTTCCAGCTTCTCTTTTTCAATCATTTTACCCCCTTTCGTTATTTATCCGGATAAAAAAAGAGCGCTATTGCGTAACATACCTGTACAATGATATTTTCATTGCGTTTGGAATTAATGGGAATGCCGGTTTCACTTACGCAAAATGGTATCCTAGTTATAGTATTCCACTTTGTTTGGATTGTCAAATTAGCTTTAAACCAATGAAAAAGGGGGATATTTTCATCCCCCTTTTTCACTAAACCCAGTACCTAATAAGCAACTTCCCCGGCTCCGTTGAATGTCCCCGATGCTAATGAGCCAGACCAGGTTCCACCAGCGGCGATGGTTGACCCGTAAAGTGTAACGGTTCCTTGCCAGATGAATTGTATATTCTGTCCGCCCATAATAGCCGCACCGACGGCATTCAGGTTACCGTAGTTGTCAACTTCTCCCTCTATAGTGCCTTCATAATCACCGCTGAATGTGCCGGTTATATTGCCGTCTTCGTCAATCTCAACAGTAAAGGTTCCATCAACAGCTTCACCTGTAGTCGTATAACCCGTCCATGTGCCGGATATCGTTCCATAATAACGAATTACTGTTAGGGTTTCTGTTGTCTCGGTTGTGGTTGTGGTTTGTGTTTGTGTGGTTGTAGTGGTTGTCGTTGTCGTTGGTGTTGTGGTCGAGGTAGTGGTAGTTGATGTCGTGGATGTCGTGATAGCTGACGTAGTTGTAGTTCCTTGCCCGTTGCAGGATGTTGTTAATAAGATTATCAACATCAGGCAGCATATGGCTAAAATTATGAATCCCTTTTTCATTACTGCTTCTCCCTTTAATATTATTATGCCTTTTCCCCACCGCTTCATCCCCTCAACGTTTTTGATTTATAGACTTGTTATTTTAACATAAACGCTCGAAACAAAAAAGTAAAAAACAGTTGGAAAAACACCAAAATGTTGATATGATTAGTTCAGTATTATTTACTAGGAGGATTATATGAAGAAACATTTTGGTATCATCGGTCTACTGGCGCTAATCCTTTTAGCGTCCCTCTTGGCGGGTTGTGTTGAAGGTCCCCCAACGGATGCCTATACGTCTACCAACACGCAAACCCAAACCGGCGGACAAACCCAGACGCAAACACAGACTAACGGCGGAGTTAACCTGAGTCAGCTTTTGAACTCGTCCGCGAATTACACTTCTGTTTATTACGAGATGGTTACCACTACCCCCGGTCAGG
>JAQTMM010000103.1 GCA_028714335.1 Dehalococcoidales bacterium | reverse complement strand
AGTGGCTTAAGGATAAGGTGGACATCACCTTCATTGAAGTCACGCCGATGAACAGGCAGGGCAATTTTAACTTCGGGGCGGCGGTTACGCGCCAGAAAGCCGCCACGGAGGTCGCCAAGAAAGTCGTAGTGGAAGTCAACGAGCATATGCCCTGGGTGTACGGCGGCTACGATGAGGCCGTGAACATAAAAGATATTGATTACGTCGTTGAGAACTACGAGTACAAAATACCGGAGTTCCCCGCCGCCGTCATCACTAAAGAGGACGAAAGTATAGCCGCTATCCTCGCTGACCAGATAGAAAACGGCGCCACGATACAGTTAGGAGTGGGCGCGATACCGAGCGTCGTGGGCAAACTGCTTATTAAGCACAACCTTAAAGACCTCGGCATCCACAGCGAGATGTTCAACGACAGTATGATGGAACTTATCGAGGCAGGTGTGGTGACGGGTAAACGTAAGACGCTTAATAAGGGCAAGGCGGTGTTCTGCTTTGCCGCCGGGTCGGAGAAGCTTTATAAGTTCATGGACAAGAACCGCGCTTTAGCCGGCTTCCCGGTGAATTATACCAATGACCCCTATACCATCGCGAAAAACGAAAAACAAATCGCCATCAACAGCGCTTTAAGGATTGATTTACGCGGGCAGGTCTGTTCGGAGTCGGTAGGGACGCGGCAGATAAGCGGCACCGGCGGCCAGTTGGAATTTACCCGCGGGGCTTACATGTCCAAAGGCGGCAGAGCCTTTATCTGCCTCCATGCCACCCGTAAAGGCAAAAACGGCAAGCCGGTATCCAATATCGTTCCCACTTTAGAGCTGGGGGATATGGTGACCGTCCCCGCCCCCGATGTTTCCTGTGTTGTGACCGAGTACGGCATGGTGAACCTCAAGGGTTTAAGCGTCTGGCAGCGCGCCAAGGCACTTATATCCATTGCTCATCCCGCCTTTAAAGACGAACTGACTAAAGCTGCCATTCAAGCCGGATTCATTACCAAGGGGACAGTGGGGATAGGGTGGGAGTAACTTACTTTCCCTGCCTCACCGCCTGTGCCACGGCGTAAAGCTCTTCCGGTCTGTCCGAGCCGATTAAGTATTGCTTACCTTTTGTCGTGGTGAACAGCACGCCACGACTGCCGCGCAGGTAATATGCCGTTACCTTGCCGTTAAAGCGTATCCCGTAACCGCCAAAGTCCGCCATAGGTGAAAACTCTTTAAGCTCAAGGCTGTCTATCTCATCGGTCTTTAGCTTGAGTATTCCGGAGCCCAGCATGCCGAATTTCACGGTAATCAGTTCTTTAGTGACCGAAACGCGCAGACCGCCGTACATGACGACCATCATCACTCCGCTTAGCCCCAGAATCAGCCCCGCCCACCACACGGTGAATCCTATGATGACCGCGCCCGTTACCATGATAAAAGGCAAGACGATTGACAGTACCGATACCCAGAGGGGATTCTGCGAGCTCCAGTAGATGAATGCGGTATCGTTCTTGATGCGCTGTTCCAGTTCCTGTTCTATCCCTTTGGTATCGCCGAATGGAATGTCCGCCGGCTTTGGCTGGAAGGGCCGCAAGAACTCAAGTATTAATCCTAAAGCCACCGCCGCCCCGGCAACGATGCCGATAATCCCCCAGGGGAAAGAGAAGATAACATCGCCGGACTTAATGTGCTGCAGCTGGCCGATATACACACCAACCATTAATCCCCCGAAGAGTTCGTCCATCAGTCCCAGCCAGTTGAACTTCTTCCTGGTCTTTTCCTGCCGCACCCAGACCTCATCGATGATAAAGGAGACAATTATAAAGATAACCATTATCCCCAGAATCAGCCCGAAAATCGTCCAGGGCGAGCCGTAATTATCCGGATTGCCGTGAAAATCAAAGTGGATAGCCACCTCGGCCGGCAGCGGCAAAGAAATTATAGTGTAAGCTATCACCGCCACCAATAAAGCAAAGGCGGGCAGGTGCGTCCATAAGGGATTAGCTAATCGGTTCTTCATTGTCGTTCCTCTTTCTATTGTTCTATTGCTTTCTCAAGCGGTCGGATTGATAGCTCAAAATCTTTTGTATCTCGTCCGACTTCAACCCCATCAGCAGGGCGTCGGTGGTTAGCTCTTCAAGACGGGCAGTGATTTCAGCTTCGGTGATTCTTTTATTTTCCGGTTTTTTCATCTCCGCGATGGTCGCGCGGCGCCCCAATGCCAGGTTGATGATACCCTGTTCCCGCAGCTTGATATAAGCACTGCGGACGGTGTGCATATTGATGCCCAGCGTATCGGCAAGTTCCCTCACCGAGGGCAGTTCATCGCCTTGCTTTAACGCCCCTTTACGTATCTGCTCTTTAATCTGAATGACCACCTGCAGATACAGGGGACGGGCGTCGTTTTTGTTAATCGTGATAATCATCGTTATTGCGCCACTGTTATATATGTATTATAACAGTGGTATCACCGCCTGTCAACTAGGACACCAGTTCGCTTATTTAGCTTGACAATAAAGTTAATTGCATGTAATCTTTAAATACGGGCTCCAGGCCAAAATTCTCTTCCCCGGTCCGTCTTAAAAGACGGTTTTTTTCTTTAGTGGAGACTGTTAAAAAGGGCGGTTAAAATGAAAAGCGACGCTGTAAAAAAAGGACTGGAAAGAGCCTCCCACCGCTCACT
>JAQTMM010000102.1 GCA_028714335.1 Dehalococcoidales bacterium | reverse complement strand
CGTAGGATTTATTCCTGTCTATTTTCTCTGCAACTGCTCTAAATTTCTTACCGTGTTCTGCCATCTTATTCCACCTTTATGCCCATGCTGCGGGCAGTTCCCTCTATTGTTCTCATCGCGGCTTCAATGGTGTTGGCGTGAAGGTCTTTCATCTTCAGTTCGGCGATTTCCTTAATCTTCTGCCGGGGAATGGTAGCCGCGACTTCGTGCCCGGCGCGCCCGCCGGCTTTTTCCAGGTTCAGGGCTTTTTTAATGAGGTCGGACGCCGGAGGGGTGCGGGTTACGAAGGTATAACTGCGGTCTTCGTAGACGGTGATTTCCACCGGTATGATAGAACCAGTCTGTTTAGAAGTGCGCTCGTTATACTCTTTGCAGAAAGCCATGATGTTCAGGCCGTGCTGGCCTAAAGCAGGACCAACCGGCGGGGCGGGATTCGCCTGACCGGCGGGTATCTGCAACTTGATTACTGTTTTTACTTTTTTTGCCATTTTGCTTCTCCAATATTAGTTGGGGTAAATCAGGATATCCACCCCATTCCCCCTCCTGAATTCCCACCTGCGCGGGAATGACGGGAAGGGTTTCTATAGTTTATCTATCTGTAAAAAGTCAAGCTCCACCGGCGTTTCCTGGCCGAATAAGGAGAGAAGCACCTTGACTTTGCCTTTTTCCATATTAATTTCGTCAACGATGCCGACGAAGTCGATGAACGGCCCGTCGGTGACCCTGACGCTTTGCCCTTTGCGGAAGCCCACTTTGACTTTGGGAGCTTCAGCGGACATCTGCTTTAAAATTTCGCCTATTTCTTTTTCGCGGAGGGGGGTGGGGGTATTGCCGCTGCCAACAAATCCGGTAACGCCGGGGGTATTGCGAACGATGCTCCAGGTGGCCTCGTCCATCTTCATTTCAACTAAAACATAGCCGGGCAGGATTTTCTTGGTGATGGTGCGCCGCTTGCCGCCCCTTACCTCAATTTCATCTTCCGTAGGTATAACAATGCGCAGGATATCGCTGCCGGAGTCCATGAACTTGATGCGCTGTTCCAGATTTTTCTTCACACGCTCTTCATGCCCGGAGTAGGTGTGAATTACGTACCAGTGTTTTTCAGTATCCGCCACAAGCGACCTCTCTACCCGAATTTCTGGAAAAAGCTTTGCAGGCACCATCCATATAACTACCTCACCAACCGAAGCAACTGATTACCCGCCGACAAAGAACCTGTTTACAAGCGTGGTAAAGCCGTAATCCAGGCCTCCTAAAACAATACCGGTGATTATTACCACGATAAGCACCATACCGGTTAGATAGGCTACCTCACGGCGGGAGAGCCAGACTACTTTTTTCAGCTCATTGAAAATTTCGCTGAAATATCTAAAGAGGAAAAATCCCCTTTTTTTCTGTACGCTCGGTTGTGTCATCAGCAGTTACTTCCAGTTAACTCGCGGCGTTACTTGGTCTCCTTGTGCAAGCGATGAGCCCGGCAACGGGGGCAATACTTGGTAAGCTCCAAACGCTGCGAATCGTTCTTTCTATTTTTTGAGGTCGCATAGTTGCGCTCCTTGCACTCGGAACAGGCAAGGTAGATTACGCCTCTTGCATCAGCTTTTTTTGCCATATTACTCTATGATATCGGTAATGGTGCCAGCACCTACCGTTCTTCCTCCTTCACGGATAGCGAAACGAAGACCTTTCTCCAGTGCGACGGGGTAGATGAGTTTTATTTTCATGTTGATGTTGTCGCCAGGCATAACCATCTCGACGCCTTCCGGCAGTTCGATAGTACCGGTAACGTCGGTGGTGCGGATATAGAACTGGGGCTTGTAGCCGTTGAAGAAAGGAGTGTGGCGGCCGCCTTCATCTTTGCTTAAGACGTAAACCTGCGCGTTGGCGTAGGTGTGGGGTTTGATGGAACCGGGGGCAGCGAGAACCACACCGCGTTCGATGTCGGTGCGTTCAACGCCTCTCAGGAGGGCACCGATAGCGTCGCCGGCTTCGGCCTGGTCAAGCATTTTGTGGAACATTTCCAGACCGGTGATTGTAACCTTACGCGGTTCGTGGTGAAGACCGACGATTTCAACTTCATCGCCAACTTTAACCTTACCGCGTTCGACTCTGCCGGTGGGCACCGTGCCTCTGCCCTTAATGCTGAAGACGTCTTCGACGTGCATCAGGAAGGGGAGGTCGGTAAGACGTTCAGGAGTAGGAATAAAGCTGTCAACAGCATCCATGAGTTGGAGAATGGGGCCGCACCACTGGCATTCGCGTTTGCCGCAGCCGCATTCCAGCGCTTTAGTGGCGCTGACCCTGACAATGGGGGTCTTATCGCCGGGGAATTCATATTTGGTTAAGAGTTCTCTAATTTCAACTTCAACGAGTTCCAGTAGCTCCGCGTCTTCCATCAGGTCAACTTTATTGAGGGCGACGACGATGTAAGGCACGAGCACCTGGCGGGCGAGCAGGACGTGCTCACGCGTCTGGGGCATGGGGCCGTCCGGAGCGCTGACGACAAGGATAGCGCCGTCCATCTGGGCAGCACCGGAAATCATGTTCTTAATAAAGTCAGCATGTCCGGGGCAGTCAATATGGGCATAGTGGCGTTTTTCGGTCTCATACTCCACATGCTGGATAGCGATGGTCATGCCACGGGCTTTTTCTTCCGGGGCGTTATCAATACTATCAAACGGGCGATAGGCATTTTTGGTATCCTGTTTGGATAATACCAGCGTCATCGCCGCGGTCAGCG
>JAQTMM010000101.1 GCA_028714335.1 Dehalococcoidales bacterium | reverse complement strand
TTTCGTCCAGCGTGACGAACTTTTCGCCTTCTTTCGCCCGCTTGACGACGATTTTCTTGCCCCTCAATTTCTCATAATCGAAGGTGTGTAATGGCTGGCCGTATTCCAGCATGACGTAATTTGAAATATCAACGATGTTGTTAATCGGGCGCTGCCCACAGGCTAACAGCCTTTCCTGCAGCCACGCCGGCGACTCTTTAATCTTTACGTCGGTAATTAGGCTGGCGCAGTACCGCGGACAAAGCTCGCTGTCTATAATCTCAATTGCGATTTTCTTTTCTAGGGGTTCGCTAGTCTCGGCATAAGTAATCTCCGGGATATTCACTTTCTCCCCGCAAATCGCCCCCACCTCATAAGCTATACCCATCACCGATAGCCCATCCGGCCGGTTGGCGGTGATGTCTATATTCAATACCGTGTCCCCCATGAAGTCCGCCAGAGCCATTCCCAGCGGCGCCTCTTTAGGGAGTACCAGTATGCCTTCGTGATTATCTGATATGCCCAACTCCTGTTCCGAGCAAATCATTCCCTTGGATTCCACCCCGCGTATCTTGGCGGGCTTTAGGGTTTCTATCTTGCCGGTCGCCGCGTCGGTGAGTTTGGCGCCTACCCGTGCAAAAGCAATTTTATCCCCGATGGTCAGGTTCGGCGCCCCGCAAACTACGGTTTCCTGTTCTTTCCCCAGGTTGACGGTCGCCAGCCTTAGCCTGTCCGCGTTAGGGTGTGGATTTATCTCGGTAATTTCGGCCACAAAGACGTTTTCCCAGCTGCCGCCGGTGTTGATAATCTCACTCACCTCGAAGCCGGCCAGCGTCAGCCTTTTCGCCAGCTCCGGTATCTGCAGCGTAATGTTAACGTAGTCTTTAAGCCACTTTATCGGAACTTTCATTTTAGAACTGCCTTAAAAACCTCAAGTCGTTATTATAGAAAAGCCGCATATCCTCGATACCGTAGCGCAGCATCGGCATTCTTTCCAGCCCCATCCCAAAAGCGAAACTGGTGTACTCTTCTGGATCGATGCCGCCGCGCCTTAAGACCTCCGGGTGAGTCATCCCGCAGCCCAGTATTTCCAGCCAGCCGCTGCCCTTGCAGAACCGGCAGCCGCTACCCTTGCAGATGGCGCATTCGATGGCAACCTCGCCGCCCGGCTCCACGAACGGGAAGAAGTCGGTGCGGAATCTGGCCCTGCGTTCTTTCCCAAAGTACCTTCGCACAAACTCGAAGAGTACGCCCTTAAGGTCACCCATCGTGATATTCTTATCCACCGCTATCCCGTCCATATTGTGATAAATATTAAGATGTGTAGCATTGACGGCTTCATATCGGTAAACCCTTGAAGGTTCGATGGTGCGGATGGGTGGTTTCATGTTCTCGACAATGCGCGCGCTGACGGCTGTGCCGTGTGTGCGTAATAACTGCTTCCCCTTTTCCCCCGGCGGTGTGTCAATCCAGTAGGACGACATGTCATCCCGCGAGGGGTGCTCGGCGGGTATGTTCAACGCCTCGAAGTTATAATAGTCCCACTCGGCGTCCGGACCTTCTTTAACCTGGAACCCCAGTGAGATAAATATGTCGCAAATTTCTTCAATTGCCTGGGTGATGGGATGCTGATGCCCCAAAGATAAAGGCCGCCCCGGCAAGCTGATATCTATGGACTCTTTTTGCGTGGCGGACTTTAATTGCACCTCGTGCAGCGCCTGGCTCTTTTCCGCGGCGCTGGTTTCCAGCAGGCCTTTAACTTTATTCGCCGCCGCGCCTACGGCTTTCCGCTCCTCAATTGAAAGCGACTCCAGCCCGCGCAGTATCTGCGTTAACGGGCTTTTCTTACCCAGGTAGTGGACGCGCCACGCCTCAAGGTCTTTAGGGTTGTTAATCCTCGCCAACTGCTCTTGCGCTTCTGCCTTTATTTTTTCTATTTCTTTCAGCACTTTTTCTATCCCTTAAAAAAATCCCCTTCCACTGGGTAGGGGAAGGGGTAATAAAAACTCATTATCAGATGAGAGTTGGAGTTTTTTATTCCTGGCCTTTCCCTCCCGCGAGAGCGACCAGGCTGCTAAAGTTTGCCGGTTCTTTGACGGCCATATCGGCCAATGCCTTCCGGTCAAGGGTAATACCGGCTTTTTTCAGCCCGTTGATGAACTGGCCGTAGGTGATTCCCTGGGCACGGCAGGCGGCGTTAATACGTATAATCCACAGCCGCCGGAAGTCGCCTTTGCGTTCCTTGCGGTGGAAGTAGGCGTAACTTAGCGAGTGAATCATCGCCTCGGTAGCGCGCTTGATTAAGCGGTGTCTGGTGCCGCGCTGGCCCTTAGTCAGGGCTAATACCTTCTTATGTTTATGGTGTGAAGTTACACCTCTTTTAATCCTGGGCATGTTATTGTTACTCCTGTCCTATTCGACCCCGTTGGGAATCAATCTTGATATGCGTTTTTTGTCGCTCTTATTGAGCTCTATCATCTCGTCGAACTGCCGCCGCACACGTTTGGCTTTGTGCAGGCGCAGGTGGCTCTTCGGGCCCTTTACCCGCATGATTTTACCGGTTCCGGTAATCTTGAAGCGGCTTTTCGCTCCTTTATGTGTCTTGAGTTTAGGCATTCTGGATTTCCTTTACTTTCGATTCGGTCTCTTCTTTTTCTTTTGCAGTCGCTTTATTTTCAGTCTTTTCTTCGCTGGACTTTACTTCTGGTTTAGTTTCCTTTTTTACCTTTGGCTTGTCGCCGAGGGGGGCGATGATGATATCCATCCTTCTGCCCTCCATCACCGGCTGTCTTTCCAGTGTTCCTACCTCGTTTAACGTTTCCGTCATCCGCTGTAGGAGTTTCCAACCTAATTCCGGATGAGTAATTTCGCGTCCCCTGAATAACAGCGTTACTTTAACCTTCGCGCCGTCGGCCAGCAGCTTTTTGGCTGTCTTGGCTTTAAAATCAAAATCGTGAATACCTATCTTGGGTCGCAGGCGGATTTCTCTTAATAGGGTAACCTTCTGACTCTTCTTGGCCTGCTGCTCTTTTTTATGCT
>JAQTMM010000100.1 GCA_028714335.1 Dehalococcoidales bacterium | reverse complement strand
TCAATATCAAATGAAGCGATGACGCAAATGATTACACTGATAGTCCCCAACAACTGGTATTACAAAGTCACAGCGCCTCAAGGCATAGGGGAATGGCTGGAGAGCACGTAAGAAAGCGGGTGGGACAGAGAAGTAACCGTCTAATCCAGATAGCCGGTGTGCCAGATTCTATCGTTTGAAGGTTCGATGTACCAGATTTCATTATCAACGTAGGCTTTGACAATCATATGCGAATCGCGGGAAGTCAAGCGGCAAAGCTCTTCGTAGGTTATGCCGATATAGTCCTTGTAGCGGATGGTTTCCGCGTAAGTTAGAATCTCGGCCTCAAGCCTCTTACCCTGTTCAAGGGCGTTGTCTCTCAATTTGAAAGCCCTGTCCTCGCAAGCCCCGTTGAAATTAATCCGGCCGTCACGCCCTGCCTTGAGATAGACCCTTTCATTGCCGTCATCTTGGGCAAGGAACTCTCTTAATTCAGTGACGGAATTCCAATCCGAGGGCGACCGGAACACGTAATTAGCTCCGGTGACAACAAGTACCGGTATCAAAAGGACTAAAACCAGTAAGTATTTCCGCATACCCTTATTATACAATGCTTGTCAAATAGAAAGGTTGAATTATTATGAATGACGGCGCGGCAATGAATGAAAAGATGGAGTTCCGGCAGCGCATAGAGGGGATGACGCCGGAAGCTCGTATATTCGCTTTGGCAGAGCTTGTCTACGATACTAACATCACCATCAGCAAGATAGACAAGAAGCTTGAGGGTGTGTGTAACCAGGTCACAGACCATGACACGAGGATAACCGCGCTTGAGACCACGGCCGGCATCGGCAAGGGTAAGATAGCCGCGAGCGGCGGCATAGGCGGAATCATCGGCGCGGCCATCGCGTACCTGATTACATGGTTAAGCACGAGAGGGGGAAGCTAAAATGAAAATTTTTGAAAAAATCTACTGCTGGCTGCTCTGGTACTGGGGATTTGCCGATACCGACGGGGAGTTTCACACTCCCAACGACCGCGAGAAAATAACGTTCATGCTCCGGCGCGGTAAAGAGCGCATGGGACTTCTGTGGTGGGTGTTATCGCTGTCTACCTTGTTAGGGCTATGGACCGTGTGCGTGCTGGTAAGCTGGTGGTGGGTGCCGCTGGAAGCGTTCCTGCTCTGGCTTTTTGTACACGTTTTAGCGGCTTATAAACCGCCTGATGATATATGGGAAGGCAAAACTTAACAGAGCTTTAGTATATACCAATAATAAATACTGCGGGGAGGGGTACGACTGCGGTCGGCAACCCCTCCCCGATTTTTTTATTTGAGAAAATTATCTACGGGGCTTGCTTTACGGTGGGCTTTGAGCATATCTTCCGCTCCAAGCGTGGAAACGTAGCGGCGGGTCATTTCCAGCGATGAATGACCAAGCATGATTTGAAGTTCAAAGACGGACATGCCGTTACGCAGGCAGTTGATAGCGCAGGTATGGCGGAAAGTATGGGCGGAAGCGCGGGCGCCGGAAACGACCGCGGCATGGCAATAGCGCCGCACCAGGACTTTAACGCCCTCGCGGGAGAGTGGGCGGTGTTCTTCCGTAAGCCAGAACGCCTTAAAATCATCATCCCGGCGCAGGATAGCGTATTTCAGCATGGCCTTTTGCGTTTCAATACCGATACGCACCATACGGCCCTTACGGCCTTTACCCATGATACGGATGGTTTCAGCATCGAAATCAATATCGTCCATAGCGACGCCGGACATTTCTTCCAGCCGAACGCCGGTATCAAGGAACATCAGGAAAATGGCGCGGTTGCGGATATCCATGAATGAGTGGCCGGAGCAAAGCTTTAACAGGTTGGCGATGTCCTGAACGGTGTAGGGCATGATAACGAGGCGCGGGAGCTTCGGCGGCCGGATATTCGCCATGGGGTTTTTATCGAGCAGCCCTTCATTCACCAGCCAGTTAAAGAAAGTTTTGAGGGAGCGGTAGTAGATGTGGACGGTGGCCGGTTTAAGGTTGGAATTTTGCAGGGAAAGGATAAAGAGGCGGATATCCTGGGCGGTGGGAGAAACGGAGAATGAAAAAATTTTAGACAGGCGTGAAAGCACCATGTAATAGACCTCCACGGTGCGGGGCGATTTCCCCTCCACCTTACAGGAAATGAGGTAATTACGGACCGGTTTGGGGAGGGATTTATCCGATAGCAGGGAGTCAACAGACGTAGCTAGACGAGCGTGGGAACGGGCATTAAGCAGGTGGTCTAAAACCATATAAATTCAGCTTCCCAACGATTTTTAGCTTCAAAGTGGGCGGTAATGGACTCGAACCAATGACCCCCTGCGTGTAAAGCGTGAGGGGGTAAAAGCTGGCCGGAGCTAAGACGGGGAAGCCGGCCTCCTTTTAAAAATATTTTTTATTTTAGCCCACACACCCGGCCAGTCTATGGGTTGGGGAGGTTTAGGGTCAAAGACCAAATCCCAGAGGATCCAGCGCCAGGAATGGAAGCGGCGGCGGTATCTGGTCATATACCTCTTTTATTCGTTAATGTCAAAACAAATAAACATCCGAAAGGCACAAACCACCACATCAATATCCACCATAAACTACGAGCTTTCATTAAAAGCATCCATATAACAACAAAAGTGGTTAAAATAAAAGGTAATATAAAAGATGATAACCATAAAGCCGGTCCCTCAATAGTAGTGAAAAATATAATAGACCATGTCATAGCCCATAGGATGATACAGGTTAGAACAACCGTCAAGTTTAAATGCCTTTCAAACCAATTCATTGGTAATTATCCATATTTTCATATGTTTCTTCGACATCATAAGGGTAATCTAGTACTTTTGGTTTTAATAGTTTTCTTCTTGTAGTACTAATTGCTTTTTTCACGGATGTTTTTACACTTTTATCATGAATATAAATGAACAAAATAATAAGTAATAATCCAAAAACCGTGAATACAATTCCCCATATTTTACCCCAAGCATCAGTAGAGGCAATATAAATACCAGTAACATAAAAAATCATAATAAAAATTAGGGTTACAAACTGCCAATATTTCAATTCTGCTTCTCCGCCTGGTACTTTTCCTTCTGGCTTTCCCGGATGATGCTGATTGAGTGACGGAGAAGGTTTTTGTATTCATCATCAAGCTTGGGGAGTTCCGAGCGGAAGAAGTTGGCAAGGTCTAAATC
>JAQTMM010000099.1 GCA_028714335.1 Dehalococcoidales bacterium | reverse complement strand
GAAGGGAGCGCCGATGGGAAACCGTTCCGGGCAGAGATTCACGAACCAGCATAAGGCGATGCTCGCCCGAATTGATGGGAATTACTGCCTGATATGTAAGAACTTCGGGCAGGGGCCGGGGATAACGAGGTCGCCGCCGGAATGGCCTTTGCAGGTACACCACGCGCGGACGGATTTAAAGGAAAGCAATCCGCGGCGGTGGGAGTACGATGTGACGTGCCTGGCCTGCGAGCCTTGCAACCTGTCTCTCCGGCATAAGACGCCGAAGGAATTATGCCAGATTATCCGTATTTGTCGTCTACGGAATGGGAGGGAGAGGGAGAGAGAGAGGGCAAGGGGGAGAAATAACGGGCGCGATAAGAGGCAGGAATACAAGGGCGGCATCATGGAGGCGCTGGATACTTCTCAAGGTTCCTACGAATCCAACGCCAAGGGGCTGTTCCTGCCGGCCTTCAAGAAGTTCCTGTTAGACAGGATAACGGAGTACGGTAAATACGCGGTAGAAGAGCTGTTGGACCAGTTCTTCGATATGACGACCTGTTCACAGAATACATCGCGGCGATACCTGAAGGGCTGGAGTTCCGATACGGGGATATACCGGCGTTACAAGGACGGGGGCGTGTGGTACATAACGTGGCGGTACGACCTGACAAAGCCCGCGGGGGAAAAGAAAACGAAAGGGAAGGCCGCGGCGGCAGATAAGGGATAGTTTTACGGGCGCGGGCGCGTGAGTTCAAGGTAAGGAATAGAACAGGGATTCTACAAAATCAACAGGTAAAAAAAGGGGGAAAAGAAGAGGAGAAGGAATAATGATAAGAGTAAAAATATCAGACGATTTAGACTATGCAGGGAAAGCCATTACAATACTTGACGTACAGGAGAATTACTACAGACAGGGAAAGTTTGTAGACGGCAATTTAAAATTTGAAAATGTAGAAAAGGGCCAATATCTAAATCCAAGCCTCGTCCTTCACCAACATCAAGGGGAGGAGTTTCTGCACGCCTTGGCTCAAGGTCTTGCTGAAGCCGGGTATTTACCCGATATTTCCAGAGACAAAGAAAGCGAACTAAATGCTACGAAGCATCATCTTGAAGACATGCGTAACCTCGTCTTCAATGGTAAACCTCCAGCAAATAAATAACAGGGGGGGGGAAATGGGAACATCAAATCGGTCAACAATAATAACGCGCTTAAGTATCCTTACTATTCTTGGCGCCGTCACTAACTTCTTTCAGGGGCTAGGCGGCGGCGACAACGCCGGGTACTCCAGCACGCCGAGCCATATCCCGGGCGGGAGCCACCATCACCGGCCGCGGTACCGGCCGCATGTGCAGAACGGCAAGTTCGTAATGAAGGTTCACCACCGCGGAAGAGGGAGCTGGTAGATGAAAGCGATAAAGAACATCCTTTGCAGCCTGGGTAAGCATGACTGGGGCGCGTGGATACCGTCCACGAGGGGAGCGCGGTGGGAAACGCGGCAATGCCGGCGGTGCCCGAGGCAGCAGGAGCGGAAGACGTTTTAATGAAAATTAGTTCTGATACGGTAAAAGCTCTTTGTCTTCAGTACTGGCGCTATGACCGGGGTGCGCACATAGTCACGCTGGAAACGCAGGGTGATGTGGGCGCGGTATTAAAGCGTTTTCTAATTGAGACCGAGGTTAAAGTTAGTATTGGAGACCTCCGCCGCGACATCCGCAAACCCATCCACTGTTATCTCCGTTACTTTACCGGCATGAGTATTGACTTAGGGTATTGGGGGAACCTTCCACAACTGGTTAATAAGTACTCGAAATATATCAGTGACCGCCAGTTTTATTTTGCGGTACCGCAGGAACTGGAGAATAAAGCAGTCCCAATTATTGAAGACATGTACCCGTACGCGGGCTTGCTTGTGGCAAAGATAAATTCTGGTATTGGTTTCAATGACGCTGTGCGTTGGGGAAGTATTGAGTTAGTAAAAAAATCGGCTATCTTCCCCGTGCCGCGTCTCAACACCCGGTGCATGGCGAATATGGTAAAGGCTCAATCAGCCACACTTACGAGACTATCTTTAAAAGTGGGGAAACCCTGATGAGAGAGCCGTGGTACGCGATATACGAGATACGGTTTACGCGGCCGCAGATGTGGTGGATGTCGGGACACATGGAGGAATTGAGAGAGGGAAGATGGCCGGAGAAGCCGGGGCATTACCAAAGGCCGCTGCGGATGGCGTGCAAAGAGGCGCGTGAGCAGGGGTATACGGGTTACTGCGCAACGTGCCATATAAAGCCGTGTTTGAATCCGGGGAAAAAGACGCCGAACAAAATACGGCTGGAGCGGCGGATAAACCGGACGCTGGAGATAGCGGCTGAAGTGGATAGCAGGTATGCGCTGATTATGGATTACATAAGCGGGTGGGAAAGGCCGAAACAAAAAGTATACCGCGATGGGAACAGTTATCAGAAGCGCTATAATGAATATCTGACGAGTTCTGTAGCTAAAAACCGTAATTAGTATTGACAACCACGCTCAAAGCGGTTACAATAGCAGGTAAGATAGCAAAAGTATTGGCTGGCCCCGGAGACGGGGCTTTTTTATTTACGGCGCGGACTGTCCCAGTAGGGGGAATTACATTTGGGGCAGAATTTGGGAGCGGTATCGCCACGCGGTTTCCAGTTGTGGAGGCAGCGCTGGCAATGCAAAAGAGAGGTTACGATAAACAATTCTTTTTTACCGTCTGAAATTATCTTCAGGACACGCCGGCTTCCGGGAGCGGTAACAACCGCCATATCAACCACGTCAATACCGGTCTCATTTTCAGTTTGGCTTAAAATATCAATTACGTTCATTCTCTGTACCTCTCTATTCTGATTCACCCCCACATGCGTGGGGAATATTCTTTTATCTGCGTTGGGTGGATGCGCAGCCCCCAAATCATTTTAAAATACTACGTTGTACCAATTGCCTCCCATTTCCGGGGTGTAACGGGCAGCACTTACCTGTTTGCCGTTGCTGTCGTAGATATCAACCCATCCATCACCTGCGCTACCGAGCAACTCCTCACCATGTTTCCTGGCATTACGACTGTCACTATCAATTTCATTGGCGTCCTGACTGTTGCTCCCGTACTTTACTGTGTATTTCATTTTCCTTTTCCTCCTGTTTATTTACTATACTCGTATATTATCATAACTATATAGGTTTGTCAATAGGTATTGGGGGGAAATTAAAAATATATTTTGGACAATGAACGATAAAGCCTCGGTTAAACGCCGGGGCTTTTTTATTG
>JAQTMM010000098.1 GCA_028714335.1 Dehalococcoidales bacterium | reverse complement strand
CGTTTCCCTGGCAAGTTTCTCATAAACCTCAGCAAAATCGTTAGGGGTTGGTTGGGTGGTGGAGGGGAGTTTCGGCTCGTTCATCAGCCTCCGGTAAAAATCTTCGCTGGTGATATCTATCCGGTCCCTATACACTTCTTCACCGAAGCGCACATATAGCGGCACCACGGTAATGCCCAACTGTTTGGCCAGGTCACCGGTGATATCGGAGAGGGTATCGGTTACTATCTTGACTGTCATACCCGTTTAACCGCCTTTCTACTCTTCTATCGATATTATGTAGCTATAGTGTGGCTGGTCGCCCTTAATTAGTTCTACCTGTAAATTGGGGAACATTTCCGTTATGCTGTTGTTTATCGTTTCGGCTTCGGAGGCTTCGATGCCTTCGCCGTAATAAATCGTGA
The DNA here is from genome assembly GCA_028714335.1 of Dehalococcoidales bacterium. Classification (GTDB taxonomy): domain Bacteria; phylum Chloroflexota; class Dehalococcoidia; order Dehalococcoidales; family RBG-16-60-22; genus RBG-13-51-18. Next base: position 2,922 of record JAQTMM010000098.1, on the reverse strand, counting down.
GGACTTCCGCTTTTTCCATGTCCAGTTCGGACAGAATCGTCTTGATAACATCGATATCCGTATCACCCGCCGCGATTAACTCGTCATCCAGCAGCCCGATTGGCTGGCGTTTTCTTATCTGGATGCCGTTGATGTTCGTGGCGCGCACCGAGCGGGTTACCTCGATGGTCTTTACCGTGGAAAGGGCTTTTTCCATCAGTTCGGCGTTCTCTTTAAAGTCCGCCTCGTAATCAAAAGCCAGCAGCGCCACCACGCCCTGCGGGATTGTGTTGGTGGGCACTACCTTAATTTTCTTTTCCGTCAGTTCCTGTACCTGCCTGGCGGTGGAAACGATGTTTTTATTGTTAGGTAAAATAATAACGTTTTCCGACGGGACGGATTCTACCGCGTGGAGAATATCCTTGGTGCTCGGGTTCATCGTCTGCCCGCCGGGAATAACCGCTACGGCGCCCAGGCTTCCAAAAACATCCATCAAGCCCTGCCCCGAAGCCACCACCACTACGGCGGTGTCGGTGGTCGGCATTCTTTCCTTCTGCATTTCCACGAAGTCCTGGTGCTGTTCGTCCATGTTGCGGATGCTTACCTGATGCAGCGTCCCCAGTTTGGTGGCGAACTGCACAATCATGCCCGGGTCGAGGGTGTGGATATGGACGCGCACGGATGTATCGTCCCCTACTACAATTAACGATTCGCCCTTCTTCAAAAGTCTCTTCTTTAATGCGTCGGGGTCCAACTGTTCGCCCTTAATCATGAATTCGGTGCAGTAGCCGTACGGTATTTCATCCACCCCGATTGCCTGGGGCAGCGGCACCGTTAACGGCATATCGCTGACAATCATCTGCGGCTTGCGCAGACGCATTAGTTCGGTTTCGCCCTTGAGATAGCGCAGTGCGCCTTCCAGAATGGTGTAAACGCCCTGTCCGCCGGCATCAACTACGCCGGCGTCCTTAAGCACTTTGAGCAGCCGCGGCGTTCTGGCCACGGAATCGCCCGCGGCATTCACTACGGCTTCCAGCAGGTTGACGATGTCCTTCTCGCCGTTGCCGGCCTGTGCTTTAGCTTCTTTCGCCGCGTCTTTCATGACGGTGAGCATCGTGCCTTCCACCGGATTGCTGACGCCGTTGTAGGCCACTTCGGCCGACTTCTGCAGCGCTTCGGCCAGTCCGCTGGAGTCGAAGGCTTCCTTACCGTCCAGCCCCTGCGCCATGCCCCGCCATATTTGCGAGAGGATGACGCCGCTGTTGCCGCGCGCCCCCATCAGGGCGCCCTTCGCCATGGCGTGAGCCACACCGGATGCGCTGTGATCCGGGGCGCGGAACGCCTCTTCCATCGTCGAGCGCATCGTCAGCATCATATTCGTACCGGTATCGCCGTCTGGCACCGGAAAGACGTTCAGCGCGTCTATGTCCGCCGAACACTTTTCCAGCCAGGTCGTCGCCGCGGAAAACATATCCCGCAACTCCTGCCCGGCGATTGTGTTCACTTTACTCATTTTTCACCATCCTTGTTCAGTTTAACTGGAACTTTGGTCTTCCAACCAAGGACGCATTGTTTGCTTATCTCGTTGCATTATGTTACTATGTATTAGCGGATTTTGCAATACCCCATATTTTTCCAAAGGAGTAACAAACTTGAAGTGCGATTTATGCGGTAAAACGCCGATATATGGTCATAACGTCAGCCATTCTAAACGTCATACGAACCGCAGATGGACGGCCAATATTCATCCTACTACACTCGTAGTTGACGGTAAGAAGAAGCACCTTAACCTCTGCACCAGATGCCTCCGTACTCAGAATAAAACGGCTAATGTCTAAACCTCCTGATATATTGTTAGTTCAACCCGACCCCTCAAAACGGTCGGGTTTATTATTTTATTTCTAAGCCAGCTGTCTCCGTCTGGCGAACCATAGACTTCCCCCGAATCCCACCACCAGGTATATCAACATCCCCCACGAAGCCATGCCCGTCGTCAGGGGCTGCCAGTTGCTTATCAAGTCGTTCATATGCTCGCCGCCCATACCCATCCCCGACATCATCTGCTGGATGCTCCCATAGGGCAGCGCAATGCTGTCGCCGCCTGCCGAAAGGATGAACCAGTAGGCATTGCCGGTATAGGCTAACACACTTTCCACGATTCCACAAATCACCCAGACGAACAGCAGCGTCATCACCGTGGCTCCCATTGCGCCCTTGGAAAACGAGCTGAATAAGAACGTAACGGATAGCGTTGCCGCCGCGTAAAACACACACAGCCCGAAGGATTCGAATATCTCCAGCGGCACGGTATGATATATCGACGCCAGGGCAATTGCGATGATGATATAGGTGAAGATAATCAGCAACGTCACGGCTATAAAGCCCGCGATGTATTTACCTATCCAGAGCAAGTGACGCTTGACGGGGTTGATAAAGAGCAAAAAGCCCGTCTTGCCTTCGTACTCACCGGCTATAGCATCACCGGCAAAGAATACCGCCCCAATCGCCGCCAGGCTCGGCCCTATGGTTAATAACCCGGCCATAATCATTACGCCCTGCGTCGTTATGCCCAGAATGCTTATCGAGTCCTGGGGATACCCGTCGCGCAAAACCGGGATTAAAATCAGTACCAGCGCTTCAACGAGCAGCGCAATACCAAAAATTACGTACAGACGCTTGCGCCGCAAGTGCTTAATAAATTCGTATTTAACAACTACGCCTAGCTTCTCAAAATCACCCAACGTTGCCTCCTGTCAGCTTAAGATATGCCATTTCGAGCGATTTGTATTTCTTCTCTAACGCTTTGATGCTATCGTACGCGAGTAATTTGCCGCCGCTGATTAATGCGACCTTATCGCAGATTAAAGCTACTTCGCTTAGCTGGTGCGAGGCGAAGAACAGCGTCTTATCTTTGCCCACGTCCGAGATTATTTCCCGGAACTC
>JAQTMM010000097.1 GCA_028714335.1 Dehalococcoidales bacterium | reverse complement strand
GGCGTGAACGAAATCGGCAAGACGCCCGAAGGCAAGAGAATCCTCGTCGGCGACGTGGACTTCGAGGGCGTGAAGGAAAAAGCCCGCGCCATCACCCCGGTTCCGGGCGGCGTAGGCCCGATGACCATCACCATGCTGATGATGAACACCGTTAAAGCCGCGAAGTTAGCCGCGGGTCTTAAATAAATCGTAAAGATACGTTATAATAGGGGGGTTAAGGGGGATAGTTCTCCCTCAACCCCCCTTAATATTTTAACCTCTTGAAGGAGCGTTAATGGCCTACGAAATCCCCAAGATAACCTACAGCGGTAAAATCCGCGAGGTAACGGCGGGCACCGGTGATAAAGCCATCACCGTTGGCGGCGAGACGGCATATCCGTTCCACCTTTACGAGGGGCAAATGCCAAACCTGCCGCGGCTGGCGATGGAGGTTTATGACACACCACCGGAGGATTGGCCGGAAGCCGCTTTAGAACCATTCAAAGACGTAGTCAACGACGCGGCGGCGTGGGCGCAAAAGTGCGTTAACGAATACAGCGCGGAGATGATTTGCCTGCAGTTGACCAGCACCGACCCCAACGGCGCCGACCGCCCGGTAAACGAAGCCGCCGCACTGGTAAAGAAGGTGTCAGACGCGATAGACGTGCCGCTAATTATCTGGGGGACAGCCAACCACGAAAAAGACATCGAGGTTTTTAAAGCCGCGGCGGAAATATGCCAAGGGAAAAACCTGATTATCGGGCCGGTGGAGGAAGGCGACCATAAGCAAATCGCAGGGGCGGTGGGGGGCAAACATATCCTGGCAGCGCAAACGCCGATTGATATCAACCTTGCCAAGCAGTTGAATATACTACTGGGCAACGCGGGGGTGCCGGACGATAAGCTCATCATCGACCCGACGGTCTCTGGCATCGGGTACGGGATAGAATACGCCTACTCGGTGATGGAGAGAATGCGCATCGCGGCGCTGACGCAGCAGGACGCAAAACTGCAATTCCCGATTATCTGCAACATCGCGCGGGAGACGTGGAAAACAAAAGAAGCCCGCATCAGCGAAGAGGAAAACCCCACGATGGGCAACGCTGGGAAGCGCGGCATTTTACTGGAAGCAATGTCGGCGACGCTGTTACTGATGGCGGGCGCCGATATATTGATAATGCGGCACCCGGAAGCGCAAAAACTGGTGAAAGAACTGATTAAGGATTTGGCGGCGTAAAATGGGACTGACCGGCATAGAAATATATAAACTACTGCCCAAGACCAACTGCGGCGAATGCGGCGTGCCCACCTGTTTGGCTTTTGCCATGGGGCTGGCGGCGGCTAAAGCGGAGCTGGTGCAGTGCCCGCACCTAAGCGATGAAGTGCGCATACAGCTGGCAGAGGCATCGGCGCCGCCGATACTGCCGGTGGTGATTGGTACAGGAGAAAGCGCGCTAAAAATAGGCGGAGAGACGGTGATGTTCCGGCACGAAAAGCGCTTTGAGAACCCGACGGGCATCGCCCTACTGATTACCGACGAAATGTCCGACGCCGAAGTAGATTACCGGCTGTTGAAAATCAACGAACTAGTTTACGAACGAGTCGGGCTAACGCTGCGCGCCGAGCTGGTGGCGCTTAAGAGCGAGACGGGCGACGCCGCGAAATTCACCGCGCTGGTGAATAAGGTTAAAGCCGGAACCGAAGCCAATATCATTTTAATGAGTGAAAATATGGAGGCGCTGGGGGCGGGGGCTAAAGCCTGCGCCGAGCGCAAACCGTTATTATACGCCGCCACTAAAAATAATTTAGACGCCGCAACGGCGCTGGCTAAAGAGACGGGCTGTCCGTTGGGGGTTAAAGCGGAAAGCATTGAAGCACTTACCGCGCTGACGGAAAAACTGGCGGGGGCGGGGATAAAGAACCTGGTGGTGGACAGCGGGGCGAGAAACGTTAAACAGGCATTACAGGACCAGTTGATTATCCGCAGCGCCGCGCTGAATAAAAAGTACCGTCCGCTGGGCTACCCGACGATTGTCTTCCCGTGCGAGATGGCTAAAGACCCGATGCAGGAGGCAGTCATTGCGGCGGTGTTTGTAGCTAAGTACGCGGGCGTTATTGTGTTATCCGATTTTTCCGGCGAAAGCCTCTTCCCACTGCTGGTGGCGCGGCTGAATATCTATACCGACCCGCAGCGCCCGATGACCACTAAACAGGGCATCTATGAAATCAACGAACCCGACGAAAACTCGCCGCTGATGGTGACGTCCAACTTTTCACTGACGTACTCCATAGTATCGGGGGAGATTGAAAGCAGTAAAGCGCCCTGTTACTTATTCGTTAAAGACACCGAGGGGTTATCGGTGGTGACAAGCTGGGCGGCGGGGAAATTCAACAGCGAGACCATCGGTTCGGCGATTTTAAAGTCCGGCATCACGGACAAGATAAAGCACCGCAAACTGATTATCCCGGGGTATATCGCCGACGAGCGGGACGCCATAGCGGAAGAAATGCCCGGCTGGGAAATCATCGTGGGGCCGAAAGACGCCGCAGACCTGACGCCATTCCTCAAGAACTGGAAGCCTTAAGGAGAGCTATGATTCTCATCGGGGAGAATATCAATATCATGTCGTCGGTGGTGGGGACGCCGCTGAAAAACAAAGACGCGGCGGCGGTGCAGGCGATGGCTAAAGAAGAAGCCGCCAACGGGATTGATATCCTCGATATCAACATCGGACCAATGCGCAAGGGCGGCAACGAGCTGATGGCCTGGGCGGTGGAAACCGTCCAAAGCGTCACCGACAAGATGCTGTCATTGGACACCGCCAACATGGACGCTATGGAAGCGGGCTTGAAGGCCAGTAAAAATAAAATCCTCATCAACTCGGTGTCTTTACAGTCGTCACGTATTGATAGGGGGCTGGAACTGACGCAGAAGTACAACGCCGACGTCATCGGGCTATTATGGAGCAACGAAGGCATGCCGCGCGACGCCAACGAAAGGGCGCTGAACACGGTGGACTTCGTTTATAAAGCCAACGAGGCGGGCATACCAAATGAGCGAATCTGGATAGACCCCATCGTCAGCCCGGTATCGGTGGAAATCAACCAGGTAAAGTCCTGCACGGAGTTCATGGCGATGCTGGGAGAAATCGCGCCGGGGTGCAAGTCGGTGGCGGGGATTTCCAATGTTTCCAGCGGCGTGCCAGCAGAGCTAAGGTGCTGGCTGAACCGCACCTACATGGTGATGCTGATGAAGCAGGGATTGTATTCCGGCATCGTGGATGCCACAGACAAAGACCTGATAGCAATAGCGCGGGGGCAGAGGCCGGACATCGTCAAGCTGATACACGGGATGATGGACGGCGAGCAGCCGGATTTAGCATCATTACCTAAAGAAATGCAAAATTACGCCCGGACGGTGCGAGCGCTGACGGGCGAGTCGCTTTATTCACACTCCTGGCTGGAAGTGTAAGCCGAAATACGATAAAATAGTATAGGCGGAACTTCTTCACCGGCCCTA
>JAQTMM010000096.1 GCA_028714335.1 Dehalococcoidales bacterium | reverse complement strand
ACATTCGCAAATATTCGCCCTCACGTATTACAATATAGTTGTGCCTCTATGAAGAGGAAAGTTATGTTTCACCCGGGAGTGAAAAATCAATGAAGATAAGCATTATCGGGGCGGCGGGTTACGTCGGCTCCAATATTACCTCGGTGCTGGCTCTTAACGGCCTCGGCGACGAAATAGTCGTCGTTGACCCGCCTAAAGCCAATATCGTTACCCACCTCGCAATGGACGTGGGCACTGCCGCTTTTGAGAATGACATTACCGTGCGCGCTGGGGAATACGACGCTATAGAGGGTTCCGGCATCGTTATTATCGCCGCCGGCGCCGCTCACGGCGTGATGCTTTCCCGCATGGACGTTCTTCCCAAAAACCTCCCCATCATCCGCGATATCGCCGCGGCGCTTAAGCGTTATTGCCCCGGCGCTGTAGTGCTTACCGCCACCAACCCCGTTGACCCCCTTAATTACGCTATTTATCGTTTGACCGGCTTCGACCGCCGCCAAATCATCGGCTACTCCACCAATGACTCTATCCGTTTCCAAATGATGGTCGCGGAGGCTTTAGGATGTAAAACCCGTGACGTTGAGGGCGTCGTCCTCGGCGAGCATGGCGAGAGCGAGGTATTGCTCTTTAGCTCGGTGCGAATTAAAGGTAAATATGTCGAGATTGATGCCGCCACCCGCGACAAAATCCGCGCCAGGATACCTGAAATCCTGCGTCATTACGAAGAGCTTAAGACCGGGCGCACTACCGGCGTCACTTCCGCTGCGGGCGCCAAAAAAGTCGTTAACGCTATTATCAATAACACCGGCGAGGTGTTTTCCTGCTCGGCTGTCCTGGACGGCGAATACGGGCAGCGCAACATCAGCATGGGTGTCCCCGCCGCTTTAGGTAAGGGCGGCATCAAGGAAATTAAAGAGCTCAAACTTTCATCCGACGAGCAGTCGGACTTAAATAAGTCAATAGCAATTCTCAAAAACGCCATGCGCCAGGTTGATGATTTTATTGGCGCGGTATAAAAAACGGAGGGACTATCATGGGCGGAAAATTCACTAAATTGTTTGAACCGGGGCAAATCGGCAGCATAAAAACCAAGAACCGTTTCATCAAATCGGCCAACGGCTCGTCGTTCATTGAGCGCGACGGCTTTGTCGGCGATAGGGCCATCGCCTATTACGAAGCTTTAGCCAAAGGCGGCATCGGCCTCTTAATCGTCGAATCCTGCGGCGTCGAGTTTCCTTTAGCCTGCCAGCACGTTGAATCGCAGTTCCGCTTGAGCGACGATAAATACATCCCCAGCTATGCCAATTTAGCCAAAGCCGTCCACGCCCAGGGCTGTCCCTTAATCATTCAGTTCCAGCACGCCGGCCCCTGGAATCCTACCGGACTCCTCCCCAAGCGCGATACCAAAGCCGCCTCCGCTTTAACCAAAGAGGAACTCCCCGGCCCCGATTTTGCCATCCCCCGCGCCATGACCAATAAAGAAGTTAAAGAGATGGTCGGCATCTGGGCATCCGCCGCCGAGCGTGCCTATAAAGCCGGCTTTGACGGCTGTGAAATCAACGGCGGCACCTGTCACCAGATTAATACCTTCCTCTCCCGAATCTGGAACAAACGCGAGGACGAATACGGGCCGCAGTCGCTGGAAAACCGCGTCCGCTATATTGCGGAAATTATCCAGGAATCCAAGCGACGCTGCGGGCCTGATTTTACCGTCACCGCTCTGATAAATATCCGTGAGTATAACCACCCCCTCGCCACGACGATGGAAGAAGGCGTTCAGCTTGCAAAACTTTTGGAACAGGCCGGCGCCGACGCTATCCAGTGCCGGGCGCATATTTACGGCCACCGTGAAGGACTCCTCCAGCCCGATAGGCTGCTTTTTCCCGAAAAACCAGAATGGTTAGACGGCCTCTGCGGCGACCTCGATTGGAGCCACAAAGGCCACGGCGCTGTCTGGCCGCTGACCGCCGCCGTGAAAAAGGTCGTCAGTGTACCGGTTTTTGCCTCCGCCCGCCTTAACCCCCAGATGGGCGAGAAGTTCCTCCGCGAAGGCAAGATGGACTATATCCCGCAGGTGCGCCGACTTTTAGCCGACCATGACCTCCCCAACAAAGTTGCCGCCGGTAACCTTAAAGACATCACCCCCTGCTCCGGCTGCCTGCACTGCATGGACGTGCGCAACCGCAACCAGACCATTGAGTGCCGTGTTAATCCCCTCCTCGGCCACGAACGCGAATACGTCATCAAACCCGCCGCCAAGAAGAAAAACGTTATGGTGGTGGGCGGTGGATTATCCGGTATGCAGGCGGCTATAATCGCCGCCCGGCGCGGACACAAGGTGACGCTTTATGAAAAGAATTCCAAGCTCGGCGGGCTGGTGCCCATTGCCGCTTTGCTTAAAGATTTGGAGACGGGCGTTTTACTCGACTTAATTGCCTATCTCAAGCGCCAGATGAAAAAAGCCGGCGTCGTCGTTAAGACCGGCAAAGCAGTGACTGTTGACTTTGTTCAGCAGCAAAAGCCCGACGCCGTAGTGCTGGGGCTGGGCGGCACCGTCGTCTTCCCCGATATCCCCGGTATCAAGAGTTCTAAAGTCTTCGACCTTACTACTCTGGATAAATTATTGCTGGCCGTCGGCCCCAGGCTGGCGGCTTTCGGCAGCCGTTTCTGGCTGCCATTCGGCAAACGCATCGTCATCATGGGCGGCGAGCACCACGGCTGTGAAATCGCCGAATGGCTCGTTAAGCACGGACGGCAGGTGACCATCTGCCACACTGGTGATAAATTCGCCGAGGGCATGACCGTTGACGACCAGCTCCGCCTTTTTCCCTGGTTTGAAAAGAAAGGCGTCAAGCTTTACGGCGGCGTTAAATACCACGAGGTTAACGAAAAAGGCCTGGTCATTACCACCAAGGAAGGTAAGAAAATTACCCTGGAAGCCGATACCATCATGCCGTCGCTGTTCATTAAGCAGAATCTGGATTTGGCGGATAAGCTTAAGGGCAAGGTAGCGGAAATCCATACCGTGGGCAGCTGCTTTAAACCGGAACCCGACCTCATGGTGGACGCGATAGCCGCTGGCGCTAAAGTGGGTTTCCAGCTTTAGGGAAGGATTGCTTATGTCGTTAGAAGATTTAGAAAAAAGACTGCAGGCTTTAGAGGACGCCGAGTCCGTCAAGAAACTGCACCAGCGCTACATCGACCTTATGGACACTCTTGAGTACAAAGCCGTCCTCGGACTTTTCACTGAAGACTCTACGGTAGAAATCCGTAATTCGGGCGTTAAGCGCGGCAAGGATGAAATCGCCGCTATCTATAACAATTTGGCAGAGCGCCGCGGGGATAACCGCTTTGAGGGGCATATGGCCGTTGAGCCGGATATCACAGTTAACGGCGATTCCGCCAGAGGCACCTGGTTAATCTATATGCTTTTCTCCCGCCCCACCGTGCAGTGGGTGCAAGGCAAGAACGAATGCGAGTACCGTAAAGTCAGTGGCGAGTGGAAAATCAGCAAGCTTAAGTTCACCCGCACGCTGGCTTCCCAGCCCGATATGTATCCTTAATACTTGGCGTAAACCGGCACCAGGTTCTTGTATTTCTTTACCAGGTTGTCCCAGTCTT
>JAQTMM010000095.1 GCA_028714335.1 Dehalococcoidales bacterium | reverse complement strand
AAGAGGCACTCAATGATAAACCATCCGGTATTAGTTCTAAACCAGAGCTACGAGCCTCTCACCGTCTGCCGCGCCCGCCGCGCCGTCGTCCTCATCTGGCAGGGCAAAGCGGAGATGATTGAGAACGGCCTCGGCTACATACACACCCTCTCCAACGCCATCGAGCTTCCCTCCGTCATCCGCCTCGCCCAGCTCGTTAGACGCCCCCGCCGCATGCGCAAAATGTCCCGCTATGAAATCTTCAACCGCGATAAATATACCTGCCAGTACTGTGGGGAGCAGAGCCGCCACCTCACCCTCGACCATGTCATACCGCGCTATCGGGGAGGGCAGCACACCTGGGAAAACGTCGTCAGCGCCTGTGTGGAATGCAACCGCCATAAAGCCGGGCGGACCCCCAAGGAGGCGCACATGAAGCTGATAAAGGTTCCCGCCCCGCCCACCGGCAGCCCCCTCTTCAACATCCCCTACCACTACCTCTCCAAACGCGATGAATGGCGCAAGTACCTCTACGAATAGATGCGTGTCATCCTGACCCTGAGCTTGTCGAAGGGAAAGGTTCTCGTGGAGAGGTGGGGCACCAAAAACTACTAACTAGTAACTGACTTCGTTTAACGGCAGTTCCATCGTGGACTTGTTCTCCATTTCCACTATCACCGTTTCCTTAAGCGGGTTGTTGCCCACAACTACAGCCTCGCCCTGCTTCGTGGAGATGCGCACGCCTATTTTGGGCATCTTTTCCTTCATCGCTTTATACTGCTCACCCTCGTAGGCCAGGCAGCACATGAGCCGCCCGCACGCCCCGCTTATCTTCATCGGATTAAGTGGCAGGTCCTGCTCTTTAGCCATTTTGATGGACACCGGCGAAAACTCCGTCAGGAAGCTTACGCAGCACAGCTCGCGGCCGCACCGCCCAAAGCTCCCCAGCAGCTTTGCCTCGTCCCGGCTGCCCACCTGCCGCAGTTCCACCCTTATCTTGAATTTGCCCGATAGCCGCCGCACCAGCTCTCTAAAGTCCACCCGCTCCTCCGCGCTGAAGAAGAAGGTTAAACGGCTGGAGTCTAAAGCGTACTCGGCGGATAGCAGTTTCATCGGCAGCTTCAAATCGGCAATCATCTTGCCGCACTCGATTAGCGCCTCTTCCGACTTGGTGTTGAGTTCTTCTTCCTTGGCGATGTCCTCCGCCTCGGCTTTGCGCACCACCGGCGATAGTGATTCGCCCGTGTCGTTGACCGGTACGTCCCCCGGCGGGATGACTACATGCCCCAGCTCCATACCCCGGCTGGTCTTGACCACGGCGTAGTCGCCGCGCTGTAGTTCTATGTCGCCGGCGTCAAAGTAATAAATCTTGCCGGCTCTCTTAAAGCGTATTCCGGTTATATTAGCCATATTCTTAACTCCCCGATTATACCACCGGGGAGGCTTTTACCTCCAATCGCGGCAAGTCGAGCATCATTACCTCTAAAGCCAAACGCTGGTTGACGTTCTGCCTTAACTGCTCCGCCGCCGACTCTATACTCTTAATTGCGCTCCTGATTTGGCGCAGGCTATACCCCGCCGCCATCTTTGCCAGTTCGTCTTGCCTGTCTATATTCGTTATCATTCCGGCGCAGTCCGTCTTTACCAAAAGCAGGTCGCGCCATAGGTCGCGGCACATATCCAGTGTATCATAAACCCCCTGCCGGTTCTGGGTGAATCCCGACGCCAGCTTCGCCGCATAAGTGAACCGCCCCTCGCTGTCCCCCTTAACTATACCGATGATTTCCTCCAGCATTTCCTGCCGGTTCGTTAAAATCTGGGGGTCGCCCGACGCTGTAATCGCCCAGCCCAGGCACCCGTGCGAAAGCCCCGCCAGCAGCCTTGCCTGCTCCGCCGTCGCCCCTTTTGCTTCTAGCACCTTCGCTTCTTCTTCCAGCGGCATGGGCTTGAGCTCGATGCGCTGGCAGCGTGAGACTACCGTTTTCAGCAGTCTCTTTTCGTTGGTAGTGAGTAAAATAAAAACCACCTTGGCTTCCGGCTCCTCGAGGGTTTTCAGCAGGCGGTTGGCCGCCCCGATGGACAATAACTCCGCTTTTTCTATGATGAATACCTTGTAGCTGCCTTCAAAGGGCGGCAGGCTGGCGTCGTGCAGTATCCCGTCTATCTGCTCCACCCCGATGAACTTGCGTTCGGTGTCTGCTTCTTCGTTATGGGCTAAGTCAATGACCTGGACGTCGCTGTGCTTGTTCTCGAGGATTTTCTTGCATGAATCGCATTCCCGGCAAGGCTTTTCCTCGGACTGGCAGTTAAGTGCCTGCGCCAGGTTTTTCGCCAGGGTCATCTTGCCGATGTGGGGCGGGCCGATAAAGAGATAGGCGTGTGACAGCCTGTTCTCATCCAGACTATGTTTAAGCAGGGAGACTGCCCCCTCCTGCCCGATTACCTCCCACATATATAAAAACTCCTCGTTATTAAGCGTCGCGCTGCATCAGGTCTTTTATTGTTTCCCGCCGCCTTACCAGCCGCGCCTTGCCGTCTTTCACAAAGACGATAGCCGGACGGCACATCGAGTTGTAATTGCTCTGCATGGGTACGGCGTAAGCCCCGGTCCCCGACATCGCCAGTATGTCTCCGGCTTTAAGTTCCGGCAGCATCACGTCGTCGGCCAGGACATCGCCGGATTCGCAAAGCTTGCCGTAAATGGTGTACTTACTTGTGTTCTTATCGGTCACTCTGTTGGCAACGAGTGTTTCATTGCGGGCAAAATCACCGTACATGGCAAAGCGGATGTTGTCGCTGATGCCGCCGTCGGTAGAAACGTAGGTGCGGATGCCGGGTATCTCTTTAATCGTCCCCACAGTATAAAGCGTTATCCCCGCCTTGGCGGTGATTTTACGCCCCGGCTCTAAAATTAGTCTCGGTTCTGTCAGCTTTAACTGGTTGCATAACTCTTTTATCTTGTTGGTAATAGCTTCGGCGAAGTAGGCTACGGGCGGCGGCACTTTACCGACGACGTACTGCACCCCGATGCCTCCGCCGATGCTGATGGAGCGCATCTCAAAGCCCATCTTCCTCTTCATCTCCGCCGCGAACTTGAACACGGCTTCCAGTGCGTCCAGATAGGGTTGGGCTTCGAACAGCCCGGAACCCAGGTGGAAATGAAAGCCGTCTACATCCAGGCCCGGCGCCGCCAGCGCTTTACTTAGACCCTCTTCCCAGGTGGTGCGCGTCAGCCCGAACTTGGAGTCCACGATGCCGGTGGTGTTGTACTTGTGGGTGTGCGGGTCAACGCCGGGGTTCAGGCGCAGTAATATCTTCACCTTTTTACCGCCGGCCAGCTTAATCAGCATATCGAGCTCCGGCAGGTTGTCCACTACCTCGTGTCCTATTTTATAATCGATGGATTTCTGGATTTCCTCGGCGGACTTGTTGTTGCCCGGGAAGTGTACCCTTTCCATGGGGAAGCCGGACGCCTTGGCGTATTCCAGTTCCTCGCCGGTGACGATGTCCAGGTCCAGCCCTTCTTCCATCGCTAGCTTGAGCATGGCCTTGGCCGTGAAGGCTTTAGGAGAGTAGGCGATGGTCGTATTGGGGTACAATTTACCGAATTCTTCCTTGTACTCGCGGCAGCGGCTGCGCAGGTCGGTTTCGTCGTAAACCCATAGCGGCGTGCCGTATTTTTTCGCCAGCTC
>JAQTMM010000094.1 GCA_028714335.1 Dehalococcoidales bacterium | reverse complement strand
GCGATTTCCAGCAGGCGGTCATACTGCTCGTAGAGGGGATTTTCTTTATCGTTGTGGAGCATCCACCCCAGCGTGAAAGCGCCGCCACGGGAAACAACGTCGGTCACCCTGCCCTGCTGCTTGAGCCGGGCGATGGCGCCCTGGGTAACACCGCAGTGGACGGTAACAAAGTCAACGCCGTCACGGGCGTTATCTTCGATGGCTTTAAAAAAATCGTCGAGGGTCATCTTAACTATAGCACCATGGTCCTGGATGGCTTTAATGCCCGCCTGATAAAGGGGCACGGTGCCGATGGCGCTGGGGGAAGCTGCGACAATGGCTTTGCGGATAGCCGAGATATCGCCGCCGGTGCTTAAATCCATGACAGTGTCCGCCCCGGCGTCTAAAGCCGTCTTGAGCTTAACGAGTTCGGTGGTGACATCGCCGTAGTCGGAAGAGGTGCCGATGTTGGCGTTGACCTTGGTGGACAATCCTTCGCCAACGCCGCAGGGCTTAAGCCCTATATGGCGTACATTAGCCGGAATCACCACCTTGCCGCTGGCTATTTTTTCACGCAGGATTTCAACGTCAATACTTTCGGTCTTGGCGACCTGGAGCATTTGCGGCGAGGTATCGCCTCTGACGGCTATTTCCAACTGTGTCATGATAATCACCCCCTAAAAAACATGAAACCAAGGGTTTTTACGGCAGTCCCCCTGGTTTTTCGGGCCTGCCGACGCACGAGGCTTTGGCAGGCTTGCCGCTTCCCTCCGCTCGTATTACCGAGTTCAGGTTCCAAGGGTCGCTCTTCCAAGGAAGAACTCTCAGCCTGGCGCACCCCTAGCGGTGTCTTTTTTGATTATAAGCCAGATGCAGCGGCAAAGCAAACACGGTTATTAAGATTTTATTTAAGAATATATTCTATGCTAGACTAATTCATATGTCCCGATATATCGTGTTTGCCATAGGCAGCCTTTCATTTTTACTAGTATCCATCAGCGGCACCAGCGTATCGGTGGCTTTCCCGGTAATTACGCAGGACTTTGGCGTCTCGCTGATGCTGGCGGGGTGGGTTTTAAACGTCCAACAGCTGGCGGGGACGGCGATTATGCCGCTGGCGGGCAAGGCCGGGGATATCTTCGGGGCAAAGAAATGCTTTTTAATTTCCACCGCCGTTTTCACCATCGGATCGCTGCTTTGCGCGATGGCGACAAACATCTACTTCTTAATCGGGGCACGGTTCATCCAGGCGATAGGCGCCGGGGGCTTTCTGCCGCTGATGACGGCCATCGCCAGCGACCTTTTCCCGAACTCACGACAGCAAGCCATCGGGCTTTTCAGCAGCATTTTCCCCATCGGCATGATAATCGGGCCGAACATCGGGGGTTGGCTAGTGGAAGCCTACGGTTGGCAATCGGTATTCTGGATTAACATACCGCTGGGCATAGCGGTGTTCATCGCCATGCTCATCATGCTTAAAGAATCGAAGCGGGAAAAGGGGCAGTTGGATTTAGTGGGGGCGGGGCTTTTCACCGGCATGCTTTCGGCTTTCCTGATTGCTTTGAACGAGATAGGGAACAACGATACCGGCTCGCCATGGCTGGTGGCTGGGATATTATTCGCGGCATCGGCGGTGATGGGCATTTTATTCTTCCGGCGCGAGTCCAGAGTGAAAGACCCGGTGATTGACTTAAAGCTGCTCAAAGAGGGGCCGTTCTTTGCCGCCAACGCTTATAACTTCCTTTACGGAGCGACGGTGCTGGGGCTAATGGGCTTTATTCCGCTATTCGGGGTATCAATCTTCGGGCTATCAACTTTTGAGAGCGGGTTTGTTTTAACGCCGCGCTCGATAGGCATGATAGCGGCTTCGCTGATAACGAGTATGATGCTGCCAAAGTGGGGCTACCGCTGGCCAATGCTGGTAGGAGCAGTAATTACGATTATCACAATGATTATGCTGGGGATGGAATCCATGGGCATCAGTATCTTCGGGGCGGGGATGAGCGGCATGGTATCGCTGTCCATCATCATGTTCCTGGCGGGGGTGGCGATGGGCATTACTGCGCCGGCGGCGAACAACGCCTGCATTGACCTGATGCCGAACCGTATAGCGACGATTACCGGGGTGAGGGGGATGTTCCGGCAAAGCGGCGGCGCGGTGAGTATCGCGTTAACAACGCTGGTGCTGGAACGGTTCGAGAACATCGGGGATGGGTTCACCTGGGTGTTTTACGGAATGGCAGTAATACTGGTAGGTGCGATACCATTCATTTTTGCCATGCCGAAGTCCGGCACAATACCGCCTAGAAAAGGCATCGCTACTTAAACGGCAGGGTCCAACGCGAACCGGCATTATTCAAAAAGAAGTTGTCCCCAAATTCCTTAGCCAGATAAGCCGAGGCTTTAAAGCCGGTGCAGTGCGAAGCTCCAAGATATTGAACTCCCATCGCCTTAAGGTCGGCGACGGTTTTTTCAAGGCGGGACTGGCCGGCTTGCAGCAGGTGTGTGCCGCCGATGGCGGCGTAGATAAATTCTTTGCCGGTTACCTTCTGCGCCTGTTTTAAGGTATTAACGATGCCGCGGTGGGCGCAGCCGAGAATGACCACCAATCCAAAATCAGTATCAATGACCGACGCGAGGTCGTCCTTAAGCTCATCGGGGAGAAGAGCGCCGGTTGTTTTATCTAAAAGCCCTTCGTCTATCTGCTCATAGCCGGTCACCATGGGAACCTCGCCGGTGGTGTAGAAATTCTCGGCGAGTTTAACCGGTTCAGTCGTCAAGTTAAAGCGCGCCCCTAAAGCTTCCAGTTCTTCACGCTTAAAGGGGATGCCGGCATAATGCTCCGGCTGTGCGCCCCACTTGCCGTACTTGGGCGCAAAGATATCGGGGTGGGCAACGACCTCGACGGGTTTGCCAATCATCGTCAGAAATTCCAACAGTCCGCCGGTATGGTCGTAATGGCCGTGGCTGATGACTATTTTGTCCACCTTGGTGAGGTTGAGATTTAAGAGGCGGGCGTTATGCGCGGCGGCAATCCCGGCGCCAGTATCGGAGAGGATAGTTGTACCATCCACCTCGATTAACATGCTCAAACCCCACTCCGCCAGAAAGTTAATGTTGGCGGTGTTTTCCGCCAGGGTGGTAATCTTTACTTCCATCGCTCTTTCCTTATATCGGCCAGCCCAGCCACTCAAAAACGCCTATCATCTTCAAACCGACATATAGAAGAATAACAGTAAAAATGTAGATAAGCAACCGGCGGGGAATACGGTGGGCGGTCATTGCGCCAACCTGCGCCATGATTGCCGCAGGGACAGCCAGCAACGCCCAGGATGTGAGGTTGATATAGCCGACGGAGTACTGCATGGTGTCAGCGGCGTTAACGCCGTTGATGATGTAGCCAATGATGCCGCCGATACTGGCGAAAATCATAATGGCTAAAGAGTTGGCGACCGCATGGTGCATCTTGAATTTAAGGATGATAACGAGTATGGGAATCATCAAAACGCCGCCGCCGACGCCCAGCAGACCGGACATCAAACCAATGGGGATTGCCCAGAGCATCCAGACCCACCAGCGTTTTTCCGGTTCGCCGTTGGTATGTTCATTAGCCGCGAAGAACATGCGGATACAGCTAAGGATGCCGATGACGCCGAAGGCTATCTTTAAAGCCTCGGTGGGGATGTACTCGGTTAACGTGGCGCCGATGAGGCCGAAGACGAAACCGCAGCCACCCATGACAAAAGCGACCCGCCAGTTAACGGCTTTTTCGCGGTGGTGGCGCCAGGCGCCACTGAGAGCGGTGGTCAGCACCACTAATAAACTCGTTCCGAAAGCCGTCTTGATAGCAACGTCCGGCGAAACGCCCATGTTGGTATAGACGAGGTACTGGAGGGGGGTCATTATAAAAGCGCCGCCCAACCCCAGTAAGCCGCTGGCAAAACCGGCGACGACGCCGGTGACGAGCAAGAT
>JAQTMM010000093.1 GCA_028714335.1 Dehalococcoidales bacterium | reverse complement strand
AGGTTTTAGACGGTAAGAACTGTGTGATAGTTCAGTATACCCAGGCGGGCGGCACTGTGAAAGCATGGATTTGGGTAGATACAGGATTCCCGGTTAAAATGGAAACAACTTCCAGCGGTGTTACCACAACTATTATTTTCCGGAACTTCAGCTTTAACGATGTCTCCGATTCTGTGTTTGAATTACCGGACGGCGTTCCGGTATTGGATATGGGTGACATCGGTCTGTAGTTCAAAGAGTTGTTAAGTTTGCTGGTCTTTTTGCCACTTAATGCATAACTCCAGCAACTTAAAATTGATGGTTACGCCGGCGTGGCGTAAAGCGGACGACTTTATTAAAGCTTTCGCTTCGCCGGCGGTGTAACCAGACTCTATAGCGCGCAGCCACATTTTACGCTGCGCTTTATTCATCCCCATTCCCCACCCCACCATTCTGAACAGCGGATAGAATGCGGGTATCCGCAGATTGTCCCATATCAGGCAATAGCCGCCCCGCACTGTCACCCTCCCGATTTCTTGCAATACTTTCTTCGGGTTTGCCCACAGGTGCAGCGAGGCGTTGCTGACCACCAAATCATATGAATTGTCTTTAAACGGTAAAGCGTCCGCCTTGCCTTCCAGGAAATCGATTCTTTCAGTTAGTCCCTCCCCTGCGGCACTATCACGTGCAATCTTCAACATTTCTTCGGAAATGTCTACGCCGGTTATCCGCCAGTCCGGATGAGCTTTGGCTAACTCTATTTCCAGTATGCCGCTACCCGCCCCGATGTCTAGCACGCGCTTTATATTATGCTTTATCTTGCCCGCCTCCGCGGCAAGCCCCCGGTAAATCGGCATCATAAAGCGCCGGGCGTGTTCGTGGTAAAAACGGGCGGCCGCGCTATCGATGAACTGCCCCTCGCGCAAAGGAACGCGCGGACTATTGAAGAATCTCATGGTCTTATTATAGACCCTGTGTTACTCATTGAAAAAGCAAAGGGGATCGCTGGCTTTGGAGTCGCCCGTATGCGCGTGGGCACGCCCCCGGCAACCCCCGCAGATTTGCTGGTATTCACACGCTCCGCAGACGCCCTTCAGCCCCCGGTGCTCAACGCGGAATTGCTTTAGTAACGGCGAATTGTTCCAGATTTCGGTGAAGGACTTTTGTTTTACGTTTCCCGCCACTACTGGAATAAAGTTGCACGGCCATACGTCCCCGTCAAACCTTATATAACTAAATCCACTCCCCGCCCCGCAACCCTTCAGCGCCGCCTGTTGTATCTTTTTGCCAAAGGTTAGACGCTTTTGCTCTATCAGCCACGGCCAGTATTCGGGACAGCACACCGGTATTATCAGGGCTTTCGATTTTTTCTGCTTGGACGCAAGAGTTTTTATCAGCCACAGTTGCTCGTATTTTTCCAGTTCTAGAGCCACCCCGTCTTTGGGGGGTTGGATTACCTGGAAAACCATGATAATGTCGCTGTTCAAGTCTTCCGCCAGGTCTATCATACCGGGCAGTTCTTTAAGGTTCTGTTTCATTGCCGTGAAGTTGGCCTGCACGCAGACGCCGGTGGTCGCCGCTGCTTTAAGCCCGTTGATAGCGCCCTGGAAACTACCAGGCACGCGGCGTATGTTTTCGTGGCACTGGCTGGTGTAGCCGTCCAGGCTGATGGAAAAGTTAACCACCCCCAGCCGCGCCAAATCTTTAGCTATAACGGGAGTCAACAGCGTACCATTGGTGCTGAAGACTATCCTAAGGCCTAACTTACCGGCGTGCTCAATCAGTTCGTAGATGTCATTCCTCAAAAGGGGTTCGCCGCCGGTAACCACTATCATCCGCATCTCGTCAACTTCGGCTATTTGCTCCAGCAGCCTTTTCCCCTCCGCGGTGGTCAGTTCTTCCTGCCGGGCTTTAGCCGCGCTGGCGTAGCAGTGAATGCAGTCAAGGTTGCATCGCGTTGTCACTTCCCAGACAACGTGATAGGGATATCCCGTGCACCCGATAGCGGTAGCCCCAGCTGCCGTCTCCATGACCTTTTTGCCTTTAAGCATCCAGCCGGGCAGCTTCTCCCAGTTAGTCAGCCAGCCGTGGTACGCCACCGAGAGGGTTTGGTTGAAAATAAGCGAAGGCGGATTATATGGTGACTTAACCCGCCTTCTTGTTTTGAACTCTGCCAAAATTTTCTCCTAGAAGAAAATGAATATACAAAGCAGCATGAACACCCGCGCCACCAGCATAAAGTAGGTAGCGAAGGAAAAAGCCTGTATGCCTTTCTGGAAGTTTTCCGAATCCAGCATAAACCGGAAGGCAACGATTAACGCCACTGCCGCCATGACGGCCGTCGGGATGATGTAGAGGATGCCGAGGTCGAAGTAAACGCCCAGATACATGCTTACCGCTACGGACAAGGTTAAAAACGAAAAGCCGATAATCGTTGCCGCCTGCGGTGAAGTCCGCTTAAAGAGAGCCGGCACCTGCGTTAGTTTTTCTCCTTTAACGTGCTGAATGGGGTGTAGCGGCGAGTATATCATGATGTGCCCTGCCTGCCACAGCGCGGAAAAGCCCCAGAGTATCCAGGGTGCCCAGGAATTGAATAATGTATCTGGTGAGAAAGCCGCCCAGCCGCAGAGCCACAGCGTCCCTTCAATGGGCGGGAGGACGAGGTAGCCGACTCTATCTCTTAAGTAGCCGGAATAAGCGCATCCCAGCGCAATAGAAACTGCCGAAACGTAAAAACAGGTCGGGTTAAAAACAAACCAGACGATTATTAAAGCAGCTGCGTAAGAACCAAGCGCAATTAAAAGTGCCTGCGTCGGCGCCAGCCGTTTGCTCGGAATCGGTCGCCCCGGCCAGCAGACAACATCGCGCCGCTGGTCAACGAAGTCGTTAAACGCATGAATGCCTGCGAAGGCAAATAAAGCCGCAATTACACCGAGCACACACTTGTCCCATACCGGAATCCCGCCGTAGGCTAAAGCGGCTCCAGCGCCTACACCCAACGCACCCATTGTTGAGAGTATCGGTCTGGTAATGTCCAGTACCCCCGCCAAACGGTCGCTGACCTTGTATTTTGGCTTGACAGTGTTTCCCTGTCCCATCCAACGTTGCATCACGCTTGTCATACTGTATAAAACTCCCATTATGGAAATTATTTTTCCTTTTCTTTTTCACCGGTCAGCTGCCTGTATTCGCGGCTGAACCACTCTTTATATTTAGATTTTAACATTTTTCCGGTAAACATTACCGTATTCACCGGGAAGGCTGTGGTCTGGAGGTGGCCGTAATACATATGAACGATGAGGATAAAGCCAGTCGCCAGGATGGCTTCGTCGCGGTGGGCAGTAGCCATTACCGCCATCCAGTTCCCCCCGATTAACGGAGCGAACACCGACGGGAACATCATCATGATCCCCGTAATCACCATCACCGGCATGCCCCAGAATATCGCCCAGTAGTCTATCTTTTGCCCGTACTGGAAGTGGTCGTATTCCGGCTCTTTCTTGTACATGCCGAATATCCACAGTATTGTATGCACGATATCTTTAAGGTCTTTCCACTTCGGGAACATTGCAGAAGGCGAACGGTACATGAAGAAGTAGCCGTAAGCGATGTATCCTAGGTGGTAAATGCCGTCGGCAATCATCACAAAGGCGGCTATGTCATGAACCAGCCTTAACACCTCTGTGCCTCCGAAGATGCTGGTGAACCAGGCAAATGTCGGCCAGTCCGGGAAGCCCCTTAACAGCCCCGTTACCGCCAGCACGATGAATGAGCCCATCAGCGCATAGTGTTGAATGCGCTGGTGGACGTCGAAGCGCATTATATAATCACCCTTGACGCGTTGCTTATCACCGGCCTGTAATTTCGGTTCTTTGTCCAACTTTTCGAGTATCGGGAAATCGTCGTCCCAGCCGTGCTCTTTACCCCGGCGGTTAACGATGAACCGGCGCCCTACTTCCATGATGATGATTAGCGTCGTCGGCACCAGTACACCCGCCGTCAGCAGGAAGAAGAACCACTTGGTTACAGTTACGGCGATATTCGTCAGGTCGCCGGGACTCACGTACTGTCCATACTGTGCGTAAGGGTATATCTGGAAGTCGTGAACCGGCACCATGTCGAAGATGACAAAGCCCAGCAGCACGGCTTCGGCAAGAATAATCGTGATGATAATAGGGAAG
>JAQTMM010000092.1 GCA_028714335.1 Dehalococcoidales bacterium | reverse complement strand
AGCCGCTGATGGACTGTAGCGGCGTGCGCAGTTCATGGGAAACATTAGAAAGGAATTCCTGCTTCATCTGGTCTATCGCCTTCAGCTTTTCCTCCGCCTCTTTACGCTTGGTAATGTCACGGATAATAGCGGTGACGATGTTGCCATTGCCCGATTTTCTTGTGGAAAGGGATATTTCAATAGGTATTATTGAGCAATCCTTTTTTACGCCGGAGGTTTCAAATACTTTATTGGCAAACTCAACCGTATCGATTCTCCTTATATTGAGGATTTCTCTGGAAATGTCTTTATAAAGCT
The DNA here is from genome assembly GCA_028714335.1 of Dehalococcoidales bacterium. GTDB lineage: Bacteria > Chloroflexota > Dehalococcoidia > Dehalococcoidales > RBG-16-60-22 > RBG-13-51-18. The sequence goes on along the minus strand of JAQTMM010000092.1, from coordinate 3,907 downwards.
CGGTTGGGAAAATAGTCAAAAATGATTGCCCCACCATCTCCTTTTCGTTATACCCGAACATCCTCGTAGCGCCGTTGTTCCATACTGTTATCAACATGTTTGAGTCAGTGGAGATAATAGCGTCGGTTGATGTAGTGATTAACTCTCTGAATTTTCCTTCGCTTTGTTTTAAGGCTTCTTCCATCCTCTTCCGCTCAGTAATGTCAACTGTCACGGATATCATACAGGGCTTGTTGTTAATCGTGAGTTTATCAGCGGAGAAAAGCCGAGTCTTCAATTGACCGGACCTATCAACAAGGTGGCGTTCTATATTCTCCACTATTCCCTTTTCGTTTAAGATTTTAATAATTTCCTCTCGTTCTTCTGGGGAATTCCATAAATGGAAATCGTTGGCGGTTTTGCCAATAAGTTCCTTGCGGCTTATACCGGTAAGCTCAACAAAGGCGTCATTAACCTCCATTATCACCCCATCCTCAAGCCCGGATATCAATATACCCTGCGGGCTGCTCTTAAACGCTTTAGAGAACTTTTCCTCCGATTCTCTAAGCGATTCTTCCATCCGCTTGCGTTCCGTAATATCCGTCAGGACGTAGATTACACATACCTCTCCTTGAATGGTGATTAACTCGGCGGAGCAGGTTACCTGACGCACCGAGCCGGATCTATTCTGGAAATTGAATTCCTGGTCAACCAGTCTTCCTTCTTTTTCTATCATTGCCGCCAATTTAATATATTCTTCCGGGTCTGCAAAGATACTAAATTCACTGAAGCTATGGCCTATAACTTCTTCGCGTGTGTACCCGGTTGCCTTGGTAAGGCTTTCATTTACTTCCAAAACAACATCGTCATTGTTTCTAACAATAACAATCTCCTGCGGGCTGGCGTGAAATGCCGCGGCAAACTTTTCCTCCGATTCTTTAAGTGACTTTTCCATTTGCTTGCGTTCTGTGATATCATTCCGGACCACCAAAATACAAGGCTCGCCACCGAAATTTATTGTGTCTGAAGTCAGTAAAACGGTGCGTTTCTCTTTTGCTTTTGTTTGCGCTAAAAACTCTTCATTGGTAAAGCTGTCTCTTTGCTGCAGCAGCTGTTTAACCCGCTCGGCTTCTTCCGGCCCTGCCCATAGTTCAAGTTCTTCAGCTGTACGACCGATTACCTCTTCTCTGGTATAACCGGTTAAGGCAAGGAAGCTGTCATTAACCACAACATATTTCGCATCTTTTATTGAGGTAATGGAAACCGCCTGCGGCACAGACTGGAACGCTTTAAAGAACTTCTCATGTGATTCTCGCAGCTCTTGTTCCATCCGCTTGCGTTCCGTAACATCCCGGCAAACGCAGAAAATGAGTTTTTGCCCGGCTATTATGGCGCCATTGGTGCTTATCTCAACATCGTAAGTCGTCCCGTCCTTACGCTTATGCCTTGTTTCAAAGTGGTCGCCCTTCTCGTCAACCGTGTTTATCATCTCCAGTATCCGCTCGGGCGGGTATTGGTATTCCCAATCGTATACTTTTAACTTGTATGCCTCTTTAATAGTGTATCCCAGCATCTCGGCAAAGCGTTGGTTCGCCTCATACACGTTGCCGTCCTGGTCGAGGACTACAATACCGTCGCGTGATTGTTCTATCAGGATGCGGCGCCACGTTGCTTCTTCAGCCAGTTCTTCTTCCGCTTTCTTACGCGCGGTTATATCCCGCACTATGACCATATCCACTACTTCTTGGCCAATCTTGACTAAGCTGGCGCTGATTTCCGTATTAATGACAGTGCCGTCTTTTTTCAAAAAGTTGGTTTCATATTTGTCTGGTGCCTGCTGACCGGATATTCTCTTCAGGTATATTTCCTGGGCTTTTTTTCTGTCTTCAGGGGCAACATAGTTAAAGAAAGACTGACCCATTACTTCTTTTTCTGTATATCCCAATAATTCCAACTGTTTTGGATTGCAGTATTGAAGCTTGCCATTTTGAATAAAGATAATTCCGTCATTGCTATGGTCAACTATCGTATGGAACCGATCCTCACTCGTCCGCAACTCCTCTTCCGCCTGCTTTCGCTTGGTAACATCTTCAACCATGGCTAAAAAGCCGAGCGGTTTGCCGTTTTTGTCATGCATTAGGGTTACGGTCAGGTTTTCCCAGATGACCTCTTTATCTTTCCGGATAACCCGCTTTTCGCGGTTAAAAATCGTAATTTTACCTTTAATTAGTTTTTCAAGTTGCGCCTGGTCTGACTTTATTTCTTCTGGAAAGGTAAAATCTTTAAAGGTTAATGAGCGCAGTTCTTTTTCGGTGTAGCCCAGCATCTTACAGAACTGGTCGTTGACGTTCTTTATTTTATTATCCAAACCGGAAACCATAATGCCTATCGGCCCCTGCTGAAAGATGCGGCGGAAACGCTCTTCACTATCTCTTAACGCCTCCTCGGTCTCCCTGCGTTCCTTAAGCTGTATCTCAAGATTTGCCTGATCCTGGTCGCGTACCCTGGTTATGGCCAGTACATAAATAGAAATAGACAAGATAAATATTACTAACAAAACCGTTGTTTCATATCCGACGGACACCACAGCGGCTAAAACAATGCTTAACGTAATATATATTAAAGCTATCATCGCAGTTTGGCGGACAGTTAAAATCAAACTGGCGACTATTAGCGGTAGAGCCAGCCACATGAATTCTGAGGCCATGTTGATTTGCTGTGGCTGGATAATGATATCCGCTAGCAGTGGAATAACTGACACCAAGACAGCCATCCGTATTGCGGCAGTAAAAAATCTGGTGCGGCTGATGAAATAGCTCAACAAAAGCAATCCGGAAGTCCCCAGCAATGCATATGAAGAAGTCAGGTTAAGGTTCCTTTGGAGAAAGAAACCTGCAAATGTCATCACAGTCATGAACAACAGGAGTGATGAAAGCAAAGGGAGCCGCCGGCGCTCTTTGGGGTTAGCACCGGCATATGCCCCCACTAGTTTTTCAATAATTACGGCAGCAGTTCTGGAGAGCCCTGCCGTCCAGTTATTCTTTTTAGTTTGATTAACCTTCATATCAACGTTTTCCTGCCTGCCAGCTAAGCTGACGCTGTGTTTTCCTTATTTTTTATTGTCGGCACTGGTAGCCGGTAGATTCTTGTGTTCCCAGACCAGTAAAGTTACAGGAATATGTGCCCTTGCCGGTAGCTGTTCTCAAATAGTCGGGGTAAAGCGTGTTATCGTTGGGGAGTCGGGATAAATTGTTGATATACAACCGTGTATCACTCCTTCGCCTAAGGCATGTTGAACTTTTTCAGAAAGTCAGATAAAGCGTCGCGCCCGACCCGGTGATGCCCTCCCGGCAGGCGGAATGCCTCTAGCTGCCCCGCCTCTATCCACCGCAGTACGGTAGTGTTACTCACACCGCAATGCCTGGCGATGTACCCAACCGAGATATATTCCGGTTTTGTCTGTTCCAGTGTCTTAATCATCGCTGCCTCCCTCTAGGCCACCGGCCTTATTTGGTGAAGTTTTTTAAAGGGATGTTGTGTTTTTCCGCAAAAGCGATGAAGTTGTCGCGGTGTATCCGGTTCTGCCCGCTGGGCAGGCGGAAGGCATCCAGGTTGCCTTTTTCAATCCATCTCAAGACGGTTACCTTGCTTACGCCGCAATATCTTGCAACCGCTCCGGTAGTCATGTACTGGGGATAATTGACCTCAATTTTTGTATTCAAATGGTGCCTCCTTTGTTACAGTAGCCCTTTTTCCCGATGACTGATTTTTTCGTTCCTGAATAAATAGTGGATTACTCTTGTTAATGCCGTTCTTCACGTGGTGAACCAAATTAACGTAAGTTCTATTATTAATCTAAAATACGTAGTTAACAGAAATATCACAAAAGGTGTAAAATTTGTCACAAAAATGTCACAAAGAAAGCTGG
>JAQTMM010000091.1 GCA_028714335.1 Dehalococcoidales bacterium | reverse complement strand
CCGCCAGGGTATCGCCGATGCCTTCACGCTTGCCAATCAATTCCGTCAGTTTGACGGCGGCCTTGCCATCTCCCCACTTAACATCAAATCCTACATCGTCCTTGGTAAGGATGCCTTTTTCAAAACATTCCATTACAAACGCTACGCAGGCTCCGGCTGAAATAGTGTCGAGCCCGTAACGGTTGCAGACGTCGTTGGCTTTGATGATAGAAATCAAATCCTTGTTGAGTAGGTTGGTGCCGTACATCGCCAGGGTTTCATATTCCGGCTTATGAGCGTGTTCATCGTAAGTTAAGTCGCCTTCGGTCTGGGGTTTCATAATGCCTCCACAACCGATGGGGCAGTGCCAGCAGCCGTATTTCTTCTGCTGCTGTTCTTTAACCGGCCCGGCGATGATGTCTTTGTAATCCGGCATATCAATAGTGGCGACGCCCTTCCAGTTTTTACAGGGAGCGTCATCAGAAGTAACGCTCATTTCCATAAGCGCCGCTGTACCAAAGCCGCCGATGAATTCCGAACGCGGGTTCTTGTTCTTTACATGGCGCGTCCGCATAGCTTTAGAAGCCGCTTCGTCCGCAATCGGAATTTTGATATTGCCTTTAACGGCAATTGCCTTTAACTTTTTGGAGCCCATGACAGCGCCAAGACCGGAACGCCCTGCCGCTCTGCCTTTGTTGTTCATGACAGCGGCGATGAGGGCCAGCTTCTCGCCGGCGGGACCGATGCAGGCGACTTCCAACTCGTTGCCGTGCGCTTCTCTTAAAATGTCTTGTGTATCAAAGGTGTCCTTGCCCCAGAGTTGAGAAGCATCTTTAAGTTCGGCTTTGCCATTATCAATCAATAGATATACCGGCTTATCAGAAATGCCGGTAAAGAAAACCGCGTCATAACCGGCGAACTTAAGATAGGGCCCAACATTACCACCGGAGTTGGCATCGCCCCAGCCGCCGGTAAGCGGTGATTTGCCGACCATGACATAGCGCGAACCGCCCATAGCGTCCGTTCCGGTAAGGACACCGGTTACTAAACCGAGGATAGCTTCCGGACCCAGCGGGTCAACGCCGGCTTTTTGCCGTTCGAACAAAATGCGGGCGCCCAGACCATAGCCCCCCAGATAATCCCTTCCCATTTTTTCATCGAGGGGCTCTTCAGTGATTTTCTTGTTAGCTAAATCAACCCAGAGTATTTTACCCATAAAGCCATGCGCCATAATGTGCCTCCTTGATAAATTATAGAACCGAATTATGTTATCTTAGTACAAATTACCATGCGTTTTTCGTGATTGTCAAACATACTCACTTAAAAGGCCCTTTTTCAGCAATTTGAGCGTATTTTGTACTATTACTATTAGAACAATATGGCCTAAACGGTAGTTTGATTGACAATGTCAATCAGCGGGTATTAACATAGCTCAAAGGTTAAGGAGGCAAATATGTCAGCTGTGCTTAAAGATAAAGTCGCCATTATTACCGGAGCAGGGCGAGGTTTGGGCAAGGAATTTGCTTTGCGGTTCGCAGCGGAGGGGGCAAAGCTGCTGCTGCCCGACATCAGCCTTGAGCGGGCGGAGACGGTAGCTAAAGAGATAAACGGTAAAGGCGGAGAAGCCCACGCCATGCTGACCGATATCTCCAAAGAAAAAGAAACACAAAAGATGGCGGATGAGGTGATGCGTCTTTACGGGCGGGTGGATATCTTACTGAATAACGCCGCTTTATATTACGGTGTAGCGCGGCGTGAGTGGAACGAGTGGACAGTGGAGGACTGGGATAGAATGTTCGAGATTAACGTACGGGGGACCTACCTTTGCTGTAAAGCAATCGCGCCTTTAATGGAAAAAGCTGGCAAAGGCAAGATAATCAACATTGCCTCCGACGTGTTTAAAGTGACGGCGGCGCACCAGTTAATGGCTTATGCCTGCAGCAAGTCAGCAGTGTACACGCTGACGCAATGCCTCGCCAGGGCCTTAGGCCCATCCGGCATCAACGTTAACAGCATCGCTCCCGGCTTTACAGCTACAGAAGCCAGTTTGGGGCAGGATAAAGAGGGGAAGGCATTTGACGCTACAATCGAAGTGCAGTGCTTAAAGCGCCGTGAGGAACCGGCGGACCTGCCGGGGACGGCGGTGTTTTTAGCGTCGGGGGATGCGGACTTTATAACGGGGCAGTATATCGTGGTTAATGGGGGTAGTGTACTGGTCTAGTTCTTAAAAAAGTGAAGGTCACCCTTTATATGTCGAATTACGGCTACGCCGGACAGATACTAAAAATAGATTTATCCAATAACAAAATAGTCAAGCAACCCAGCACCGATTATACCGAAAAATATATCGGCGGGCACGGTATAGCATCACGGCTATATTGGGAAATGGCACCGGCGGATGTCAAAGCCGCCGACCCCGAAAACTGCTTCATCTGCGCCAGCGGACCTGTAACGGGTTTCTTCGGATTCGCCGGCTTCCGCTGGAAAATCTGCGGCAAAACGACGCTCAATGAACCGGAGTCTTTTTCATATTGCAACCTGGGAGACAGATGGGGTGCGGTATTAAAGTACGCTGGTTATGATGCACTGGCGGTGCAGGGAAAAGCTGAAAAACTCTCTTACATCTACATTCACGATGACTGCGTCGAAATCAAGGATGCCACTCACATGAAGGGGATGTCTACATTCGATACCATGGATGCGCTGAAGACGGAACTGGGAAAAGGGGTTTCCGTACTGGCGATTGGTCCCGCGGGAGAAAACCAGGTGCCGTATTCCATTGTGCTGGCGGAGGGAGGAGCTTCCGGTTCCGGCGGGATGGGGGCAGTGATGGGGTCGAAGAATTTAAAAGCTATTGCGGTTGCCGGTGATAATAAACCTCAAGCCGCTAATCCAGATAAAGTCCGAGAACTGGTAAAGATCATCCGCGAAAACCGCGGATTTTCCGATATGATGCCGCTTGCCATACCTGGACTAACGCATTTGCACGGTTGCTTCGGTTGCGGCATCGGGTGCTATCGTGAAATATATCCGGCGGAAAAGAAGAATGCTTATAAAGCCCTTTGCCAGGCCTCGCATTTTTACGAGTGGTGGGCAATGCAGTATAACCCGAATATGGAGAAGGGTTTTTTCCTGTTGGCGACACGCCTCTGCGATGCCTATGGACTGGATACCATTGTCATGCAGAGTGTGATTGAGTTGCTGGAAGGCGGCTACTTCATGGAGTTCCTCGACGAGAAGAAGACGGGCTTACCCCTCACGAAAATCGGCAGCGCTAAGTTTATTCAAGATTTAACCAGGCAGATTTCATTAAAGGAGGGATTTGGTGAAATACTGGCACGCGGCGTGATGGCAGCCGCAGCGGCTGTGGGGCCTGAAGCTCAAAATTTACTACCAAAGATTATCGCTACGCGGGCGGGGGAAAAAAAGGATTACGACCCCCGGTTGTTCATGACGACGGCTCTTTTTTTCGCCACCGAACCGAGGCGACCTATTCAGCAACTACATGAAATTATCCTGCTGGTGATGAGGTGGCGGGGGATGAACCCAAACGAGAAGCCAGGTAAACTTCTCTCCACAGAAAATTTCCGGCGGGTTGCCGCGAAATTGTGGGGCAGTGAAATGGCGGCGGACTTTTCCACATACGATGGTAAGTCAATAGCGGCAAAAACAATTCAAGACCGCGTCCTCGCTAAAGAAAGCCTGATATTATGTGACCTGCATTGGACTGAAGCACAGATAAATCGCGAAACAGAAAATACCGGCGATACGGTAACAGAAGCTCAAGTATATTCTGCCATTACTGGCAAGGAAGTTGACGACGCCGGCCTAGCCAGGTTGGGTGAACGTGTTTTTAACCTACAGCGGGCGATACTGCTGCGGCAGGGATGGGGCGGTAGGCAGGGAGACAAAATACTTGACTACTATTTTACCGAACCATTGAAAAAGGGCGAAGTATTCCTGCATCCTGATGGTTTAATGCCAGGTAAGGGTGATGAAATTATCACGCGGGTTGGGACGGTTATTGAGAAAGACAAGTTCGAGCAGATGAAAACGGAATACTATCAATTGAGGGGTTGGGATGCGGCGACAGGACTGCCGACGCGTGGTAAATTACTGGAGTTAAGCTTAGAAGATATCGCAGAAGATTTGGCGGGGTTGGGGCTTTTAAAGTGAGTTGCCTCGTTTTCCTTTAAAAGCCCCCTCAGTGCCGTGATTAGCAGCCTTTCTTGCCCCAACTGGCGGCCGCCAAAGGCGCTACTGCCAGCCAAAGGGTGATATTGACGAGCATTGCCTGAACGTAGGTTATCGGGTCAATGCTGGTCACAAAGCTTCCTACGATATAGTTCCAGAGGAGCATCAGGAAGTAGGAACTCAAGAAGAAACCGGGAATAGCTGCCAGAATTTTAAAGTAACCCATT
>JAQTMM010000090.1 GCA_028714335.1 Dehalococcoidales bacterium | reverse complement strand
CCTGGCAATCAGTTCCAGGGGGCAGCCGGCGCACCAGGCTACACCGCCGGAGAACTGGTCTTCAGTCGTATAATAATCAAATACTTTGTTTCTTTTCTTCGTTGCTTCTACCATCTTCTTTACCTCATTCCTCCAATGGAATCCAGGTTATATCCTGGTATGCTTTGCCTTCTGCGGCGGCAGCTGTTTCATCGACCACTCTGCCGATATGGGGAATCGTTATATCCAGGTTTGCCAGGCCGTCTATGTAGCTCAAAATGGGAACGTTGCCGATGGACGAAGCTAACGCTTTAAGCTCGGTGCACATCGGGCCGTATTTCCACCCGAAGCATATGCTGCGGTCAATCACGCTTATGGCTTTTTTGCCCTTAAGCGCCTGAATCAGTCTCTCTTCCGGGAAGGGGCGGAATAATCTTAGTTTGACCAGCCCCACCTTTATCCCGGCCGCGCGCTTGTCGTCGATTACGTCCTTGGCGGTGCCGGCCGCGCTGCCGGAAGCAACAATGGCGATTTCGGCGTCGTCCATTTTGTATTCTTCAATCTGCCCGCCGTAGCTCCGCCCGAAGTAGTCGCCGAACTCTTTATCTATTTCGTCAACCTTCTTCTTGGCTCTATCCATCGCCGACCAGTGCTTGTAGCGCGCTTCCACATAACCCATCTCCATGCCGTGGGTGCCGGCGCCGGTTGCCGCGCCGGGCACGATGACGGGCCGCTTGGGTTGTTTCTTTAAAGGCGCGAGAAAGGCGTCAACGTCCTCCTGCACCGGTATCTCCACCTCTTCGTTAAGGTAGGACAGGTAGTAGCCGTCGTAGTTCATCATGACCGGCAGCTGGATGTCGTAGTCCTCGGCCAGACGGTAGCACATGATTAGCTGGTCGGCTATTTCCTGGTTGTTTTCTACAATTATCTGAATCCAACCGGAATCGCGTGTGGATATGAGGTCCTGCTGGCCGGATGACACGGCGTGGATGCCTGGGGTTTCGCGGTTGACGTTAGCCATCACCACCGGCGCCCTGAACCCAGCCGTCTCGAGAATCGTGTCGTACATATAAACCAAACCGTAAGAAGATGTAGCGGTGAAGGTTCTTGCCCCCGCCAGGCTGGCGCCTCGGCAGACGTTCATCGCCGAGTTTTCGCCTTCTACTTCAACAATGTCTGCGTCCAGTTTTCCGTCCGCTACGATACTGGATATGGTTTCCGCTACCTCGCTCTGTGGAGTGATGGGGTAGCAGGCGATGACTTCAGGGCGGCACAGCGCCGCTACGGTGGCGGTTACGGCGTTGCCCATCATGACGCTTACTTGACCTTTTTTAGCTTTCATTGGCAAAATCTCCTTCCGGCTTCATGGTTAAAGCCTTCCTGGGGCACTCGTGGGCGCAAATGCCGCAGCCCTTGCACCATTTAAGGTCAACCTCGTAATGGTCGCCCTTGTCTCTCATGCACTGCGGCGGGCAATAGAGGGCGCAGAGCCCGCAGTAATTGCATAATGATTTATCCAGCACGGGGCGCTCGGTGCGCCAGCCGCCGGTGTCCAGCGCCAGCATTTTCTCGTTGGCGTCCGACCACGGAGCTTCTGTCTTGAAAATCCATTTATGTTTAATTACCATTTGATTACCTCCACTTCCTTATATCCCCGTTCTGCGCTTTTCAGGTTACGCTGCAGGATATCGCCGCTAAGGTATTCCGGCAAACTCTTTAACACTGAATCCAGCGTCAGCCAGCCGGTAGCCGCGGCAAAGGCTCCGAGTAAACAGGTGTTGGGAATATCCCTGCCGATTTCCTCGACGGCGATGCCGGTGGCGTTGATTAACACGCCGGTCGTTAACGCCTTGTCAGGCTGTTTGTATTCTTTCTTAGCGGTGTTCAGGATGAAGGTGCTGTTCGGCTTTAGCCCGGTAAACAGCGTCGGCAGGGTCAATAGCCCCGGGTCAATTACTATGATGCAGTCCGGATTGTATATCTGCGTTTTAACCCTTATCGGCTTATCGTCAAAACGCGTAAAAGCTACGACCGGGGCGCCGCGCCTTTCAAATCCGTACATGGGAAAGCTGGCGACGTGCTTGCCTTCGACCAGTAAAGCGCTGGCGAGCATTTTGGCCGCCATAACCGCCCCCTGGCCGCCGCGTCCGTGGAATCTAATCTCTTTCACAGTTACATATTCCCCTCTTTACTCTTATTCAGCGAATATTTAACGGTTCCGCTGTGAAACCTCATTATTACTGCGTTTGCCGTCGGCGGAGGCTTTTGTCACCTTGGGCAGCAGGCTGGCGCGCAGGCTGCGCATTATCTCTACCAGGTCTTCGATGTTGTTCTTGTCCAGGCAGGATAGAGCCTCCTGGCTCAATTCCTGGGCTATCGGGCTCAGGTGGTTGACCTCATCCCAGCCTTTTTCGGTTATCATTACCTTTACCGACCGCCGGTCGTCAATGGAAGGCTCGCGGTGGACTAGCCCTTCCCTCTCCAGGGTGTTGATGGCCGCCGTTATCGTGTTCTTCTCGCGGAAGACGGCTTCGGCTATCTCCGAGGGCGTCATTTCCCCGCCCCGCTTGGCTAAAGCGCTCATTATGTTGAAGCGGATGAGGCTTACCTGGTGCCGCTGCAGCTTTAGTTCCAGGTAGCGCGCCATCACCTCGAAGGATGTTAAAATGGATAACAGCGTGCCCAGGGGGGTTTTATCGGTTCTTTTTACGACTGATTTTACGGTCATAGCCTTATACCTGAAGTGTATCGGGGAGAGGATTGGAAATGTTCCACCTAGAACTATCTTATAATGCGTCCTTTAGCCTTGTCAATATTCCTTCGTGCCGGCGGCGCCCCGCCCCCGCTTCATTTGCCAACGCCGCCTTATTTGAGTATATTAGTAGTCAGTAGAAAAGCAGGAGTTTTTAATGGCCCCCAAGGCGCTTTCTGACGTAAAAGTTCTGGAGTTCAGCGACTTTGTCAGCGGACCCTATTGCGGCAAATTGCTCTCCAACATGGGCGCGCAGGTCATCAAGGTGGAAAAACCCGGCCTCGGTGATGCAGCCCGTAGCTGGGGGCCCTTCCCCGGTAACCTCCCCCACCCCGAGAAAAGCGGTCTCTTCCTCTTTCTTAATACCAATAAGTCCGGCGTCACCCTTAACCCGCAAACCGCCGCCGGGCTTAAGATATTCAAAGAACTGCTCAAGTGGGCTGACGTCTTAATTGAAGACCACTCCGTCAAGGAAATGAAAAATCTCGGTTTGACCTACACTCAAATCAAAAAGATAAATCCCTCACTGATAATGTTATCAATCACGCCCTTCGGGCAGACCGGGCCGTTTAAGGATTATAAGGGCAACGACCTTATTGCCGCCCACGCCGGCACCGAGGCTTTCGGCAACCCCGATGAAGGCGTTAAAGACACCGCCAATCTCCCCCCGCTTAAAGTCCCCAACCACGCCGCCGACTTCATGTGTGGGCTGACGGCCGCCGCCTGCGTTATGGGCGCGCTTTTGGGGAGGAAGAATAATAAGCGGGGACACCACATTGACCTTTCCAGGCAGGAGGCGGTGGCGTCCATTACCCGCCAGCAGCTAGCTTACTACAGCGTCATGGAGGAAACCCCCTCCCGCGAGTTCGGCAGGAAAAAGTTCGGCGGCTTTCTCTACCCCTGCCAGGACGGCTATGTCGTTATCTGGATAGGGCCGCACTATCACCTCGTCGTCAAAATGATGGGCGACCCGGAATGGGCTAAAGAACCCATGTTCGCCGACCCTCTCCAGCGTAATAGCTATATCGTTGAGCTTAACCAGCTTATCACCGCCTGGACGATGGAGCACACGGCGGAGGAGATTAACTCCCTCGCTTTAGAGCACGGCGTCCCCTGCTCGCTCGTCCGCTCCGTTAAAGATTTAGTCGCCGACGAACAGCTTGAATTCCGCAAGTTCTGGCAGGAAGTTGACCACCCCGTCGCCGGCAAGCTTAAGTACCCCGGGGCGCCTTTTAGCCTCTCCGCCACCCCCGGCGTTATCGAGCGCCCCGCCCCCCAGCTCGCCGAGCATAATGAGGCGGTTTATTGCGGTATGCTCAAATACACCCGCGAGCAACTGGTGCGCCTGCGGCAGGGAGGGATTATTTAAAAATATGTCATTCTGAGGAGTCCTTCCGTTGTCGGAAGGGCGACGTGAGAATCTCTATGTTTGGACTTTAAAGATTTTTGAAATCATGCCAAATAAAGAAAACAAACAAAAACTGAGTAACCTTCCTCTCGAAGGCATTCGCGTCCTCGATTTTTGCCAGATGTGGGCCGGCCCTCACTCCACCGAATGGTTGTCCGTCATGGGCGCCGAGGTCATTAAGGTTGAAACCGGCAGCCGCATCGACTACATGCGCACTGTGGGCGCGCCGCCCGGCAAAGCGGGCAAGGGCCCCAACGTCGGCAGCGCTTTCGCTTCGCTTAGCTGGGGCAAGAAGAGTATTACCCTTAATATGACTACGGAAAAAGGCCGCGAACTGGCTAAAAAGCTGATTGCTATCTGCGACGTTGTTTCCGAAAACTTCGGCGGCGGCGTTTTAGAGCGCTGGGGCTTAAGCTACGAGG
>JAQTMM010000089.1 GCA_028714335.1 Dehalococcoidales bacterium | reverse complement strand
CCCTTCAAAGAATATGACGAGGGGGGATTCAGGGAGGGGGTGGAGTTCGACAAGAAATGGAGCGGCTTCGACGTTTGCGTAAAGTACGGGGTTTACCGGACGGCGGGGAAGATGGGCAAAGCGCCTTACACGCCGCACGTGCACGACTTCGACCAGGTGATGCTGTTGGCCGGGTCGAACATGGACGACATCGGCGACCTTAACGCCGAGGTGGAGTTCTGCATTGGGGATAAGCTGGATACGCACATGATTACCACCACCACCGCGGTGGCGATTCCTAAAGGGACGCCGCACTTCCCGGCGACGATAAACTTCATGAACCGTCCTTTTTATTATTACGAGATATCCGTGGCTCCAAAATGCAGCGAAAAAGCGGTGCTGACCGATAAAAAGCCGGGACCGGTGGTAGGGTTCAGGGCGGAATCGAAAAAATACGTCATGCCGCTGGCATTCATCCGCAAAGGGGCGTGGACTTACGGCCCGACCAACCGCGACGACGGGGGCGGGCAGATATCCTTCATCGTTACGAAAGATAAGGTGGGGTTCGACTTTGTGATGCTGTACGAAAGCATGAAGCGTGGGCCTTACCGCATCGGGCCGGACCCGGATAAGCCCCATACCCACCCTACTACACAGATAATGTGCCTGCTGGGAACCGACCCTTACGACCTAAGCGACCTCGGGGGCGAATTTGAAATATGCATGGGGAAAGAGCAGGAGAAACACAAGTTCACCAAGAGCACGGCGGTACTGGCGCCACCATTTGTCCCACACTGGCCGGGCGGCATTATAAAGCTGGAGAGGCCGATGATATTCGCGGATATACACCCATTCGGGAATGATAAATAAGGAGGTAGATATATGGCAAACAAGGTACTGGTAGCTTATGCATCAAAATACGGCGCCACGCAGGAGATTGCGGAGTTAATCGGGAATGCACTGAAAAAGGAAGGCGTCGCTTACGACCTCGTCCCATTGAAAAAAGTTAAAAAACTGGACGATTACCGGGCGGCGGTCATCGGCACGGCGATATACATCGGGCAGTGGTATAAGCCGACGACCAAATTCGTGCAGAAAAACCAGGATAAACTAGCCGCAATGCCGGTGTACATCTTCTCCACCGGGCCTTCCGGCAAGGGCGACCCGGAAGAACTGCTTAAAGGCTGGAAGTACCCCGTGGGGCTAACCGGCACGCTGGACACTATTAAGCCCAAGGAAATGGTTGTCTTTGGCGGGCACTTAAACGAAAAAAAGATGAGCGGCATGGAAAAGTGGGTGGTCAAGCGGGTAGGCGGCGACTTTGGAGACTACCGCGACTGGGAAATGATAAACAAGTGGGCAATAAAAGTAGCGGCGGCAATTAAGAAATAAATGGAACAAGACGCCAATTTTCTCTACAACGACGGGCTGATAACCATATATCAAGACAAGGTGGTTTTCCGCAACTGCTTTTGGCCGTGGGTGGATAAGACCGTGCCCGTCAACAAAATAGTAAAAATCATCAGCTTTAAGCCGAGTATCTTTAAAGGAAGCGGGAAGCTATGGGGAACGCGGGGGCCCAACATATGGTTTGCCTGGGACCTCAAGCGCCCCTCCCGCGACCGCACCTTTCACTGCGTTATAAAAGACGAGTTCTTTATAATCGGGTTTTCCGCCAAGGATTCGGCGCTGGTGGAAAATATTTTCCGGGAGATGCATTTACTGGAATCAGACCAAGACCGGGTATAATGTAGATATGGGAAAACCGGGACCAAAGAAATGCGCCGCCTGTAAGCTGGGACCGCCGGACTGGCGTTACACCTGCCAGGAATGTAAAAACGAATTTATTATGCCGGCACCCATGGGGCCTTCAGAAGAGGAGGCGCGCGTCTGCCCGAAGTGTAAAAGCAAGAACATCAAGCGGACGGACATTGTAAAATCGGAGGCGTGCCCGCCGGGCGGTTGATAGGAATTTAAACGGGTGGTTCACCTATTTAGTAAAAACCCTCTCCTGTCTCCCTTTATGAAAGGGAGACGCCAATACCCCAAAATTAAACCGAGTCAATAAGTGGATTCCCGATCAGGTCGGGAATGACGGTGAAGTTAGTAGAAAGAAAAATCCCCGTCCTTTTTGTGGGCGGGGATTTGATTTACTGGATTCCCGCCTTCGCGGGAATGACGTTTTTATTAGAGTCCGGCTAGAGCCATGATTTCCGGGACTTTCTTTTCCCAGGCGACGGCCATGATGTGGACGCCCTGGCACATGCCTTTCATGTTTTTAATGAGGTTGGCGGCCATCTCGATGCCGACTTTCTCGCGGTCTTCTTTAGCAGCTTTAGCCATGATGTCAATAAGCTCGGGCGGGACGTGGATGCCGGCAACGTTGGCGTTCATATAGCGCGCGGAACCGGCGTTCTTAAGCGGGATAACGCCCACCATGACCGGTACGCCGAACTTATCGGCGCGCTTCATCAGCTTCTCAAAAGATTTGGGCTGGTAACACGCCTGCGTCTGGAAGAACCTGGCGCCGGCGGCGATTTTCTTCTGCATTTTGGCAATCTGCAGCTCAAAAGAAGCCTCGGTATCGTTCTCCACTTTAACTACAGCGCCGGAGAAGAAGTCGGGGGCGCCTTTAAGCTCATTACCGGAGAGGTCTTTGCCCGAATTGAGCGTATTAATGGTCGCCAGCAGGGTGACGGAGTCGAGGTCAAAGACATCCTTAGCCTGGGGGTGGTCGCCTTTGGACGCCATGTCGCCGGTTAAAGCAAGGACGTTCTTAATACCCAATACCCAGGCGCCTAAAAGGTCGGACTGTAAAGCGATGCGGTTACGGTCGCGGCAGGTCATCTGGAAGATGGGCTCCAGGCCGCCCTGCACCGCTAAAGCCGCTGTGGCCAGACCGGACATGCGCATGACAGAGCTTTGCTGGTCGGTAACGTTGGCGGCGTCCACTTTACCCTTAAGAATCTCAATGTTTTCGTTTAGTTCGTGAATATCCGTGCCCTTAACGGGGCCGAATTCACAGGAGACGGCGAACTGACCGGATTCCAGTTTACTTCTCAGGCTCATTTCGCTTTCACCTCCTCGGCAGGATTTTCGGGCGGGGCGGGGGGCTTAGGGAAGTTCTCTACTGCGAACCGCGGGGTATCTATCATCTCCGGGCGGAGCCTTAACTTACGGTGGTCGAGCGGGTGCATCATGTCGGCCAGGCGTTCCAGATTACCCCGTTCCTTTAGCCGGGTATAAATCAGTTCCCAGCCGCAATCGCGGTCGGGGGAGACTTCACACTTGCCGTTTTTAGCGCCGCCGCAGGCACCGCTGACCAAACTCTTGGTGCAGGCGGTGAGGGGACAAACGCCGCCGGTGTGCCACAACAGGCACTGGCCGCATTCAAAGCAGCGTTCGCTGCCTTCCCATTCGCCGCGGGAACCGCCAAGGTTGACGGTGTTGCAGCCGGGGTAAACGGGCTTATTAAGCGAGGCGGCGACAGCCTGGATGCCGATGCCGCAGGTTAAAACGAGAACAGCGTCGGCGGCTTTTATTTGGTCAACCTTGCCGCGCAGGCCGGATTTAACCAGAGCCTTGGAGCAGAGGAAGTCAACGGACTTAGTGCCGGTAACATTTTTGCCGGCTTCGGTCAGCTTCTGCTGCATTTCGGCAACCTGTTGGGGGCCGCCACTGCCAGACGACTGCGCGCAGCCGTCACAGCCGACGATAAAGACGCTCTTATCTTTTTCCAGGTAGGCAATTACTTCATCGAAATGTTTTTGTTCAGAATATAACATCGCTCCTCCTTTACACTACCCGGTATTGACCGAGGTTTCGACCTTTGGGCGTTACGCAATGGACGGCGCAGGCAATGCAGGGGTCAAAGGAACGAACGATACGGACAATCTCGAAGGGGTTGCTCTCGTCCTTGACCTTGGTGCCGATAAGCGCCTGTTCGATGGGGCCGTGCTGGCCTTTATCATCCATCGGCGAGGCATTCCAGGTGGTGGGGACAACCGCCTGATAATTGGCGATTTTCTTATCTTTAATTTCAATCCAGTGCCCAAGCGCGCCGCGTGAGCCTTCGATAATGCCCATGCCGCTCGCCTGTTCGGGAAGTTCGTATTCAACGTAGGCAGGCTCGCCGGTCTTGAGGGATAAAGCCCAGCCTTCCAGACTATCGGCGATGTATTTGGCAGAAAGCGCCCTGGCCAGGTGACGGCCAAGCACGGAGAATAAGGCGGCGGGGGTGGCTTTAAGCGCTTTTAACGAGCCCTCGACCAATTCCTTCATCCTGGGGTCGCCCTTGGCATAGGTCATCGCCACGCGGGCTACAGGGCCAACCTCATAGACCTTGCCGTCATAGCGGGGGGCTTTAGACCAGGTATAGGCGTCCTTTTTGCCGTATTGTGGTTTGGTATCACCCTGGGAGGGGTGGCGGTTGGTGGTGGAATCCTCGTACCAGGAGTGCTTGACCTGTTCGGTGATTTTGTTGGTATCCAGTACGCCCGGCTTAAGGTCAGCGCCGATGACGCCCTGTTTAAAGAGCCGGTCGCGGGTAGCGTAGTCCGGGTTCTTGCCGTCAAGGTCGTAGCTGCCAAAGGAAAGCAGGTTCTTGCAGCCGGCACCGATTTCGGCGTAGTCCATATATGCGCCGGCGACGGCGAGGACGTCCGGGATGTAAACGTTATCAACGAAATCCTGAAGGATTTTGATTTTCCAGATAT
>JAQTMM010000088.1 GCA_028714335.1 Dehalococcoidales bacterium | reverse complement strand
CGGCAATGGTCGCGATGATTAACGGTGCGATGAGTATCAGGGCTATAGTCCGGCGGTCGCGCACCACCTGCAGCATAACCCGGCGGGCGATGACGAAAGTATTGCTAGACATTATTTTTCACCTCCCCCTGGCGGATGTAGTAGAGGAAGGCGTCCTCTAAGGTGGCGCCCTTCTTGCCGGTGGCGTCGCATAATTCTTTAGGCGTCCCCTGCGCCACTACCTTTCCCAACCGCAGAAAAGCCAGCTTCTGGCAGTGGGCGGCGTCGTCAAAAGTGTGGCTGGAGATTATCAAGGTATGTCCGGTTTTGGTAAGGTCGGTAAAGTACTCCCAAAAGTGCACCCGCAACTCCGGGTCGAGGCCGACCGTCGGTTCATCGAGGAAGATAATGGGGGGGTGGTGGACGATGGCACAGGCCAGGCTGACGCGCTGCTTCATGCCGCCGCTCAAGTTGATAATCTGGGTATTGCGTTTATCCCACAGGTCCACGATTTTTATCGTTTCGTCCACGCGCTGGCGGCGGGCCTTTAGGTTTTTCATGCCGTAAATCCGCGCGAAGAAATCAACGTTCTGCGCCACTGAAAGCTCGGAGTACAGAGCGGGGAGCTGGGGCATATAGCCGATGTTCTTGGCGTTGTCCCGCATCGGCGCTTTACCGAGGCAGGTGATATCGCCCTCCGCAGGCTTGAGCAGCCCGGCCATCAGCCTGATTAAGGTCGTCTTGCCCGCCCCGTTAGGCCCCAGCAGGCCGTAGCTGGTGCCGGAATCTATTTTCATCGTCATGCCGTCGATTACCCTTAACTTGCCGTAATTAAAAGACAGGTTATTGACGGCGATAGCAGTTTTGGCCATTTATACCCCTCCCTTCGGTTCGTTCATTACGCCGTGTAAAATAAAGTTCACAATATCATCGGCCACTTTATCCTGGTCGAGTTTATTCAACGGGCTGGCATCACCCTCGACGATTCTTAAAAGCGTAAACCCCATGAACATGCCGCCGATTACCCTGACCAGCACTTCCGGCTGGTACTCGCGGAATTTTTTTGTCGCTCCCATCATGCGCACCGGGATTTCTATCCGCTGCATAATCGGCTGGAGGAAATCTTTGAGCCAGAGTTTTTTCAATTCCGGGTCGCGCTGCACTTCACTCATAATCAGGGGCACGCGTGAGAAGTCTGGATTTTTTACCAGGTCGAACCTGTTTTTGACGATGCTTTTCAGCACGGTAGGGAAGTCGTCTTTAGGCATCTCTGAAAGCAGGTCAATCAGAGAAGCGCTTACTATAAAGTTTTTCACCACCGCCACAAAGAGCTCGCGCTTGCTGGGATAATAGAGGTAAAGCGTACCGGCGGCCACGCCCGCCCTTTGCGCGATATCCGGCATAGTGGCGGTGCCGTAACCCTTCTCCATAAAGACGTCCAGCGCCGCCTTGAGGATTTCCTCGCGGCGTTTTTCAATATCCTGTTTTCTCCTTGGTTTTCTGGCTGCCATTGCGTTTCCCCTTAATACACTGAATGAACGTTCATTCATATTATAAGAGCGAAGGGGTGGTTTGTCAATGGGTTAGGAAAGAAAACATGTATTTTACTAAAAATAGGAATATAATGTTAGCTAAGTACCCGGTGTACGGTGGATTTATACCCAAAAGTGATAAGGAGAAACGTCTCATGATGAAGTTATGGAGAAAATTAGTGCCCGCTACCATCGTCTGCTTATTGCTATCACTCCTGTTTTTACCCTGCGCCGTAAATGCCGATGCGCAACCAGGGTATACTCTAACAATTGTCTCGCCAGCAGATGGCGCCATGATATACACGCCTGACATTACCGTATCGATATACTGGGCCAAGCCACACACTAACTATACTAGCTATATTAATATCCAAGTTGAAATTAAGCTGGTTGCCCTGGATGACAATACACCGGGTCAAGATGCCTGGTTTAATGAAGTTTATCCGCTTTCATACTCCACAGGCATCTATGGGCCCGATAGCGGCACGTGGACTGAGAACCCTTACTTTGCTGCCAGTTGGTCCGTTTTAGGAGCCGTTCCTGCCGGCGTATATGAGATAAAAGCGGTTATGTACAACGACATGATCGGCGGGGATATCGTTGCTACGGCACGTTCGACTTTTCATTTTGTTACCTCGTCTTGTATTAAGAGCTTCTCCGTCAACCCCACCACCGTCAAGGTAGATTTAGATAATCCGCTTGAGGTTACTTTGTCCTGGGAAACCGTTGATGCCTCCTATGTGAGTATTGACCAGGGCGTCGGTGATGTGGCGGCGGAGGGCAGCATGAAAGTATCGCCAATTGAGATTGAGCTTCCCAACCCTGCCTCGGGCCAGCTAAACTTTCTCGCCGTTTTTACGCTGACCGCTAGCAGCGGCTTTTTAGGACTGGAGGAGACTGCAACAGTTTCGGTCATCATTCAACCGCTTACTTTTGATGAGATTTTTAACGCTTATAAGATTTGGGGCAACACCCCCCATACCTGGGTTGACGGCAGTTATGACGCTAAACCCTTGGAGGGCCCAACATATTTCGGCAGCGCGACGAATTTTCTTGGGGGTGTGACTAATGTTGTTGGGTATAGCGGGTTCACCCGGTACGGCTGCCAGGCATTGCAGTACAAAACCCTGGTGTTTCTTAATGAGTTGGAGTCCAATGACAAGCTGATTGGTTGGGATTATATGCCAATCAGGAAAATATTTTCCGGCACCGAATCTATAGACTGGGTGCAGCATAATGCCGTCGTCATCTCGCAATATGGCAAAGACTGGCGCACCGGCTATGTGCTTGACTCACATCCCAAACAAACCCCGGCCCACTTCCCCGTAGATTCCGGCTGGCGCAACGATTGGAGCGACCTGCAAACAGCGTACGGCGACGTGTATCCGGGAATCCCGGGCGGGTCGGCGGCAGCGACCGGCAAGCTTAAACTCAACAACTTTAATCAATGTGTCGAGAATTACTACAACGCCCGCACCCCGTGGGGGTCCAAGATTACCACCATCAATATTGACATTCAGGACGATGGTAATAATATAAAGATAACGGTTAATTGCCCGGTAAATGTGCTTGTTACCAACTCGGCCGGGCAGCGCCTGGGCATGCTGCCCAACAACGAATGGGTTTTTGAATTCAAACCCTTAGATGCCTATTATTGGTCGGATGAGAATGGCGATAAGCAATGGTATTTCTCCCTGCCCAACGATACTTATGATATTGATTTCGATGGCACAGAATCGGGAGTATTCGATGTTATTACCTATGCCGGCGGCGACAATATCAATGGCTACGGAGATAACCCCACCGCCCCCGGTCAACGAGCGGTTCTATCTATTGAGCCGGGCGTGATCAGTGAACTGACGCTTGACGATGGGACGAAAGTAGTGCCCGAAACAAGGGCTATAGCCTCATATGTGCCAACTGATTTTGTGCCCACCCCCGCGACGACACCGACACCTGCCAGTAATGAAGACTTTAACTGGGCACTTTTAGTTGGGGCTATTGGCGGGCTTGTTGTACTCCTGCTGATTATCACTCTAGTAACAAGAAAACCAAAACAAAGCCAGTAGCGATATCCGGTTATTCGTTATATATGCATCCCAGGTACTATTGACAAAACGAACATATTTGCTAGAATATGAATGTAAGTGAACACTCACTTTCTTTTAACCGGTAAGAAATTGGCGCAAAAACGGAACAATAAAATGACCAGGAATTATGAAAACACCGAGTTAAGGCAAAAGCAAATCGCCGATGCCGCCGCCAAAATCATCGTTAAGTACGGCAGCGAGCATGTAACCATTAAAAAAATCGCCAAAGAAGTCGGCATTTCCGAGACGGCTATCTACCGCCACTTTAAAAGCAAACAGGACCTGCTGTCTTTTCTGATTAACAACGTTGAAAAAAATCTGCTATCTGAATTTGAGAACGGCCACTTGAACAGCCCTTACACGTTACAAATTCTAGAAGACACCATAAAAAACCACATGTCCCGCGTCGTGGAAAAACGCGGGGTTTCCTTTTTGATAATCGATGAAATTATCAGCCTCGGCGATAAAAAGCTGAACAACAATGTCAACAACGTCATCAATAAGTACACCGGACGCATCCAGGAGATTCTGGAAAAGAGCCGCGACGCCGGCATCATCAAGCCGGGGGTGGATTTGGAGGCGGCGGCTATTATGTTCTTCGGGATGACGCAGGGGCTGGTCAATATCTGGACCTTGAGCCAGAACAACTTTAACCTGGAAGAAAAGTACTCCGCAGCCTGGGATGTCTTTCGCAATGCAATCATAAAATAGTAGGAGATGCGTATGATTGGATTAAACGAACTGGCAGCCACGATACTAATAGAAAACTTTAAGAACAACCGGGTAGGGCCGGAAAAGGGGTTGCGCTTAAGCTTGCGGGGCAAAAAACCCATGTTGAAAATTGACAGTTATAGTGATAATGACCACGTTATCACCCACAACGGGGTAATAGCCCTCATCGTTGATAAGCAGGTGGAAACCAAAATAGGGGACGCTTTTATAGATATCGAGGGCGACCCCAGCGACCCGTACATTTCCATACGCCCCAACATTTTATACAATGATGAATAACCAGTCACGGCCGACCGATTTTATCAACAGGAGACGCAGATGCCAGTAATAACCATTCGCGGTCAGATGGGTAGTGAGGCTCCGATTATCGCCAAGGCGTGCGCCGAAGCTCTTAAAATCAATTATCTTGATAGGGAAATTATCGACCGTGTGGCGGAAAGGCTGCGGCGCCCCCGGCAGGCGATTATCGCCAA
>JAQTMM010000087.1 GCA_028714335.1 Dehalococcoidales bacterium | reverse complement strand
CTGACCTTGCCAACCTGGTTAACGAAGCGGCTATTATGGCTGCCAGGCGTAATAAAAAGATTATTGGCAATGATGATCTTGAAGAGTCTATTGATAGAGTTATCGCCGGGCCGGAACGCAAGAGCCGGAAAATCAGTCAGAAAGAAAAAGAAATTACCGCCTATCATGAAGCCGGTCATGCGCTGGTTGGCAGGATGCTGCCCAACGCCGACCCCATACATAAAATTTCTATTATTGCCCGCGGCGCCATTGGCGGCTACACCAAGCAGTTGCCGGCGGAAGACCGCTATCTGCACACCCGCTCTTACATGAAGGACATGCTGGCTTATGCCCTTGGCGGCAGGGCGGCGGAAGAAATTATTTTTAACGAAATCACCGATGGCGCCAAGTCTGACATCGAGCGCGCTACTAAACTGGCCCGCGCCATGGTTACTGACTACGGTATGAGTGAAAGGCTCGGTCCCCGCACTTTCGGGCATAAGGAAGAAATGGTCTTCCTCGGTCGTGAAATTTCCGAGCAGCGCGATTACAGCGAAGAAGTCGCCCGCATGATTGACGAGGAAGTCCAGAACATCATTGAGACTGCTCATAAAACAGCCCGTACTATCTTGACTAAAAACAAGAAGAAACTGGAACACCTGGCTCAAGAACTAATCAATAGAGAAACACTGGAAGGCAAAGACCTTGAGCAGATTTTTAGCGGCCTCGGTTTAGCCAAACCCACTCCCAAAGTCAAGAGAACCACTATCCCCGCACTGGTTAAGCCGATTGCTGAAGGCGAACAGGTGGTCAAACCGAAGAAAGTCCCCGGCGTGCCCAACCTTGTCCCCAAGCAGACTACCGCCGACTAACTTATCTTTAGAGTATCATGACACAAATTACCGATAAGCCCATTTCCCCGGAACTCGTTGTCAGTCAGGCAAAAACCCCCGATAGCGGCTGTGTAGCAACCTACGTTGGTCTTATCCGCGATAATTCACGCGGCAAAGCCGTCCTCTCCGTTGAGTACTCCGACCCCGATGGCAAAGCCGCCGCCGGGCTGGAAAGCATTGCGCAGGAAATTAAGCGCAAGTACCCGGTGAACAAAGTGGTTATCCACCACCGCATTGGTAAACTGAATGTTGGGGATATCAATCTGGTCGTGGCTGTAGCCGCCGCCCACCGCACCGAAGCTCTTGCCGCCGTAGCCTACGCCGTTGACCTCTTTAAAGACCGCCTCCCCACCGCCAAAAAAGAAACCTACCTGGACGGCACTATCTACGAAGGCCACGAATAAAAATCCTCTCCCCTTGCGGGAGAGGACATAGGTAAGGGGTTTCCTTTCCCCCTAACTACTTGATTTTATCTTCCCTGCTTAATCACAAAATCCGCCAGGTCGTATAACGCCTTACGGCTGTCACTTTCCGGCAGTGTCTCTAAACTCTTGCAGGCTTTGTCGTAATATTCTCCGGCTACTTTATAGCACTCGTCGATAATCCCTGACCCCCTCACAATGTCAATTACCTCCGCCACATACTTGTTGTCTCTGTCTTCGACCTTATTCTCGAAGTACCTGGTAACCGGGTTGTCTTTGGGATTGCGCTCCACCACCATCATCGCCGGCAGCGTCAGCGTCCCCTGTATCAAATCCGACCCCACCGGTTTCCCCATTGCCTCCTCGGTGCTGGTGAAGTCCAGTATGTCATCCATAATCTGGAAGGCTATACCTAAATTGTCGGCGTAATCCTTCATGGTAGCCACCGCGGATTCCGGCGCTTTGCCCAGCACCGCCCCGCTCTGCGTCGCCAGCGAGAACAATGAGCCGGTTTTCCTGTAAATGCGGCGGAAATAATCGTCACGTGTTTGCTTTATATTGAACGACCCGCGGAACTGCCCGATTTCCCCGCTGGAGATTATTCCCAGCGTCTGTGAAAAGAGTTTAATTACCCTGGGGTTCTGCGTATCGGCTACATACTCGCCCGCTTTAGCGAAGAGGAAGTCCCCCATCAGTATCGCTATCTCGTTGCCCCACATGCTGTTAATGGTTGTCTTGCCCCTACGCGTGTCGGCTTTATCTATGGCGTCGTCATGCACCAGCGTTGCCGTGTGCATCAGCTCCACCGATACCGCCATCGGCAGCAGGGTGGTGAGGTCGTAAGTGAACAGCTTGCCGGAGAACAGCGTCAGGGCAGGACGCATCCCCTTGCCCGTTTCCCCCACGATGTAACTCACCTGTTTGGACAGCCACTCATAATCTATCCGGCTGATGGACTTAATCGTTTCTTTAACTTTATTTAAATCCTGCTGGATGGGCGAGTAAATCTGTTTAAGTTCCAAGGCGTTTTGTCTCCTCTTCGATAATGCTCTCGTCGAGTTTGGTAAAGAGGGGTTTCGGTTCTTTGAGTTGCTGCCCCGCCGCCGCCTCCTGTTTTTTCCAGCCGCTGTTTTCTATTTTTCCTTCAAACCCTAAATATTCATGCACCTTCTGCGAGCTGTATGGCAGGAAGGGGTAAAACATTGTCTTTAGCTGTGCTATTACGTTTATCGCAACATACAGCGACGTTGCCGCCGCCTGTTTATCTTCCTTGATTTTCTTCCACGGGGCTTTCTCGTCAAGGTAGCGGTTGGCCTGTTGCGCTAAAGCCATGGCGCTTTGTATCGCCAGTTTAAAGCTGCACTTTTCTATTGCCTCGCCTACCTTATCCAGATATGTGTCGGCGTCTTTTAAAATAGCCTTGTCGGCTTCATCCAGCGTGCCCGGTTGCGGCACCTTCCCCTCGAAATTACGATAAGTAAACGTCAGCACCCGGTTGACTAAGTTGCCGTAGGTTGCCACCAGTTCGTCGTTGTTCCTCCGCACGAATTCGCGCCAGGAAAAGTCGGTGTCGCTGGTCTCCGGCATATTGATGGAGAGGATATATCTTAAGGGGTCGGGGTCATAGCGTGTTAGGTAGTCCGGTACCCACACCGCCCAGTTGCGGCTCTTCGACCCTTTCTTACTTTCGATAGTTAAAAATTCATTAGCTGGCACGTCGTAGGGCAGGTTCAGCCCGCCGTAGCCCAACAGCATCGCCGGCCAGTTCATCGTGTGGAAAACGATGTTGTCCTTGCCGAGGAAGTAGTACGCTTTAGTCTTCCCGTCCTCCCAGAAGAGACGCCACTTGTCCGGGTCGCCTTGAATCTTGGCCCATTCCTTGCTGGCGGAAAGGTAGCCGATGATATTCTCGAACCATACATAGAAGCGTTTGTTCTCAAAACCCGGCTCCGGCACCTTTACTCCCCAGTCGATGTCCCGGGTAATCGCCCTGTCGTTAAGCCCTTCTCTTAAAAACCCCAGCGTGAAGTTTTGCACCTGCGGACGCCAGTGTTTTTGCGCCCCCACCCATTCCATTAGTTTGTCGTTAAAGGCGCTTAACTTGAAGAAGAAATGCTCCGTCTCTTTGAATTCCGGCGGTGTGCCGCAGTTGTGGCAGTGTGGATTTTTCAGTTCGGCGGCGTTGAGGGGTTTGCCGCACTGTTCGCATTCGTCGCCCCGCGCCCCTTCATCCCCGCAGTGAGGGCAGGTGCCTTCAACGTACCTGTCCGGCAGGAATCTTTCGCACTTGGGGCAATAAGGCTGGGTCGTCTTATCTTTATATATGTAGCCGTGCTCTTTAAGCGTGCGGAACATGTCTTGTGTAACCTCGGCGTGGTTTTGCGTACCGGTGGTCGTATACAGTTCCCAGGTAATGCCCATGCCCTTCCAGACATCCACGAAATCCTTGTGATACCTGGCGGCTATTTCTGAAGGGGTTTTGCCTTCCTGTTCGGCTCTAATTGTAATCGGCGTGCCGTGCTGGTCGGAGCCGCTGACCATTAACACCTCGTTGCCCTTCATCCTGTGGTACTTGGCAAAGATGTCTGCCGGTAAGTTTGCTCCTGCCAGGTGTCCTGCGTGCAGCCAGCCGTTGGCGTAAGGCCACGCCACCCCGATGAATATTCTCTCACTCATAATAAGTCTAGAAAAACGTTAGTATTTTTTCGCCTTTCTCTTCTTTAACCTGGGCATAGCCCTTTTTCAGGCAGCAGTCAACGCAATAGCGTTTCGTGTCGCCTTCCTCGTCCTCTTTCCCGTCCTTTTCGTTAATCGCCAGGTAGCGGTCGGGATAGGGGATGGGTTTCTTACATTCGTCGCAGTTTATCTCGCCCAGCGATACACATCCTCGTCTCATTTATCTTCCCTCCACGATATTTTCCTGTTTATTTTAGACTATGGTTTTAGCTTTGCCTATCTTAATCCACGTCTGGTAGAGTTCTTTTTTCTTTAGCCCCGTCTCCCCCGCCACCGCTGCGATAGCCTCTTTCGCTGTAGCCCCACCGAGGTATAATGCGTTTAGCTGTCTTTCCGCCTCGCCCGTCATATCCGGTTTCTCTTTTGCCCCCCGCCCCTCAATCACCAGAGTGAATTCCCCGCGCGGATTAGTAAAGTGCTTAATCGCTTCACTTACCGTGCCCCGGAATATTTCCTCGTGTATCTTCGTCATTTCCCGGCAGACGGCTATCCGCCGGTCTCCGAGTGTTCCTAAAATGTCTTCCAGCGCCGCTGTTATACGATGCGGCGCCTCCAGCGTCATAATCGTCCCCACCTCGTCCTTTATCCCCTCCAGCGCTTTACGCCGCGCCGACGCTTTAGGCGGCAGGAAGCCGATGAACGTGAACCTGTCCGTCGGTAGCCCGCTGACTGCTAAAGCCGTCGTTATCGCCGAAGCCCCCGGTATTGCTACTACCGTTAGGCCTTTTTTACTCGCCGCCGCAATTAGTTCGTACCCTGGGTCGCTTATCCCCGGCATCCCCGCCTCCGATACTAAAGCAATATCTTTGTCCTTTAACTGCTCGAGCACGTAATCCAGCTTGGTCAGTTTGTTATGCTCGTAATAGCTGGTCATCGGCGTCTTGATGTCGTAGGCGTTTAATAATTTTCTGGTTTTGCGCGTGTCTTCCGCTGCGATTAACTTGACCTCGCGCAGCACTCTAATTGCCCGTTGGGAAATATCTTCGAGATTGCCGATGGGGGTGGCGACGACGTACAG
>JAQTMM010000086.1 GCA_028714335.1 Dehalococcoidales bacterium | reverse complement strand
ATTATCCGTGACATTACCAAGCGTAAAGAGGCGGAGGAAAAGCTGAAGGCGATAGACCAGATGAAGCAGGAATTCCTTTCTAATGTTTCCCATGAACTGCGCACGCCGCTACAGTCCATCAGCGGCTTTACCAGGCTGATTATGACCGGTAAAGTCCCCGACCCTGCCACACAGCAGGAGTTCTTCCAAATAATAGATTCGGAAACCGCGCACCTGGGCAACCTCATCAACGGCCTGCTGGATATGTCGAGGCTGGAAGTGGGCAAGTTCAAAATTTATAAGAAACCGACTCCTGTATATGATGTATTCACCGATTCGATTAAGATGTTCCACAGCCTGGCCAGAGAGAAGGACATTACCCTCACAGAGAGTATATCCACGAGGCTGCCGATGATGGACGTGGACGGCGAAAGGCTGCGCCAGGTGATAATCAACCTGTTAAGCAATGCGATCAAGTTCAGCGATCCGGGCACGAGCGTCCAGATTAAAGCGGGGATACGTAATAACGAAGTATTGTGCCAGGTAATCGACCACGGCCCCGGCATTGAAAAAGAGGACATGGGACACCTCTTCGAGAGGTTTTACCGGGTGGAGGGTGAAACGGTTAAAGGCGGCACGGGGTTGGGACTGTATATCTCAAAACAGATTATCGACGCCCACGGCGGAAAAATCTGGGCACAGAGTAAATACGGTGAAGGCAGCACCTTTAGTTTTTCGCTGCCGCTAGAGAATCAAGGAGGTAAGGACGATGGCAAAGAAAATACTGGTAATCGAAGACGATCCGGCAACGCTAAGGCTGGTAGATTACTCACTTAAGCAGGAGGGCTACGACGTCATCTCGTCAACCAACGGGCTGGACGGGTTAAGGAAAGCGTTATCGGATTCGCCCGACCTGGTGATACTGGACGTGATGCTGCCGGGGCTGGACGGGTTCGAGATATGCTACCGGCTGCGGGCGGAACCCAGCACGGCAAAGCTGCCTATTTTGATGTTCACGGCCAAGGCGCAGGAAATAGACAAGGACACCGGCACCAGAGTGGGCGCCGACGATTATTTGACCAAGCCTTCATCGCCGGATGTGATAATAAACCACGTGGCTAAGCTTTTGGAGAAAAGCAATGGATAAGGAAATAGCCGTGATGTTACACATTCATTTGAACTTGCCGCTTATCGACCTTAAAATTCACACGGTGCAACCGCAGGCACTGGCCCAGAAGAAAATATTCACCCGGAGGCAGGCTGTGGAGATAAGCGTTGACAACGAAGAATTGAACGAACTGCTGGGTTCATGGCAATAAACAGATTCGCCAATTGGCTTTACGTACCAAACGTAAAAATCAATGCAGGTATTGACATTGTCTATTTTTGGTTTATAATAACTGAAAAAAGGGGTATCTTCCATCAGAAAGTGAGGGATTGATATGCCGAAAAAGAAACCGCTAATATTAATAGTTGACGACGACATCCGTATTTTGCGGATGGTGAAGAGGATGCTGGAGCTGGAAGACTTCGAGGTGGCAACCGCCGACGGCGGTGAAGCCGCCCTGAAAACCTTCGACCAGGAGACCCCTGATTTAGTTCTTTTGGACATCATGATGCCGGATTTAGACGGCTACCAGGTGTGCCAGCATATCCGCGAATTTTCCAAGGTGCCGATTATCTTCGTGACCGCCAGGGGGGAGGATAAGGAAAAGGTAGAAGGACTGGACATAGGCGCCGATGATTATGTTACCAAGCCGTTTTCGGCCGGCGAACTAGCGGCACGAATGCGAGCTGTGCTGCGGCGTTCCGAGGATAAGGTAAAAACGACGGAAGCTACATTTAAGTATAGAGATTTAGTCATTGATTATACATCACGGCGGGTTACGCTGAAAGACCAGGAGCTTAAATTAACTTCCACGGAATATAAGATGCTGTCGTACATTGCGCAGAACGCCGGGCGGCTGATAACGCCGGACCAGCTTTTGCACAACGTCTGGGGCGAGGAATACGTGGGGGCGGCGCATTTATTGCAGGTAAACATAGCGCGGTTGCGGAAAAAATTGGGCGACGACGCCAAAAACCCCCAATACATCACGACCCGGTCGGGCATCGGGTACATGATATCTAAAACACCGGAAACCGCCGCTTAACCAGCCAATCACAACAAAAATTAACTAGTCTCCTCCTCAAAAAGGAGGAGACTTTTTTTGTAACTTTTTTGATTTTTATTGCTTGACCGGGTCACAAAAATACGCATTATCAATTCCACCAGTATCCCACCCCCTAACGATGTGATGTTTTTGTAAGGGTATTCCGCAGAATAGTGATTAGTGTGTGAGAGCATTTTATTAATATTGTTGTATAAGGAAATAGGAGAACGGCAATGATATTAGTATGGAACAACGTAAAATCATTCAAACAGCACATTGAGGATATGAAGAATTTCCGCGAGGCGCATACTTACCGGCAGACGGAACAATTCAAAGACATGCCGGAACTCTTCCTTGTGAAGCCGCCGCGGGAAACCGGACTAATCAACAGCCTCACCGATAAAAAGGGTAAAGTAATCTTTGTCCCAATCTGGAAAATGTCACCGGCACGAGGCACCAATAACTAACTATGGTAATCAAAATAAATCAACCTAAGGATAAACAGCGTATCCTGGTTATGGACAATGACCGGGATATGATGATGATAATGAACCGTACCCTGGAACTGGAGGGGTACGAAGCGGTAATGGTGGGGGATTATGATGAGGTAGTAAGCCTCCTCGAACAGATGAATCCCGATATGGTGATTATGAACACCTTTTCTTCAGACGAAGATATTATTCAGACGCTGGACATAATTCGTAAGCAATCGGACGTACCGGTAGTCGTTATTACCATCAACAACAAGATAGAAACGCTTAAGGAAATATTCGAGCACGGCGCGGACGACTTCATCCGCAAGCCATTCGGCGTCAAGCCATTCATCGCCAGGATTAGGGCAAAGCTGCGCCGCTATAACGGCGAAATCCTCCAGCCTGCCACCTAATCTTTTTTAAACACATCCTCTAAAAATTTTTTTACAATCAGGTGAATTTTTACTTTTTTTCACTTGATTTTTTATTTTGTTTAGTTTATAGTAATAGCACAATTGAATATAGCAACAGAGGTACCCGAGCGCGAGCGAGGGACCAACTGGAAAGCAAGTCGGTGAGAATCCGACGCGGCCGCGCCGCTGTGATTGGTTAAAGCCAAAAGTCAGAACGCCAGCCTCTGAACTGCCTACGAACTCCGCGGGGGAGTGGTAGGACTTTTTATTGAGTCGATATCACCCCTTAGCTGTAAAAAGGCGAATGGGGTGATTTTTTATATAACGGAGGGATAATTGAAAGGAAGGTTAATGAAAGGTATCTTTAAAACAATCGGGCTTATTTTTGTGGGAGTTGCCATATTGGCAGGTATGCTGGGCGGCTGCGGCAACGCCACGCCCATACAATCAACCTTTTCTATTACGGACTCGTTTGGCAGGACCATTACAATCGCTGATAACAATCCGCAGAAAATAGTCTCGCTGGCGCCGAGCAACACGGAAATCCTTTTTGCGCTGGGTCTGGGCGACCGGGTAGTAGGCGTAACGGATTTCTGCAACTATCCTGAAGAAGCAACAACCAAGCAGAGCGTCGGCGCTTACGATAATCCCGATATAGAAACAATCGTTTCCCTGGCACCGGATTTAGTGCTGGCCACAGACGCGCAATCGGAAGACTTTTACCTGCAGATGGAAAACCGCGGCCTAACAGTGGTCGCTATTGTTCCGGGCAACTTGAGCGAGGTGCTGGATTCAATTACACTCATCGGGCAAATCACCGGGCAGGATGACGAAGCCGCTACGCTGGTG
Source organism: Dehalococcoidales bacterium (assembly GCA_028714335.1). Taxonomy (GTDB): domain Bacteria; phylum Chloroflexota; class Dehalococcoidia; order Dehalococcoidales; family RBG-16-60-22; genus RBG-13-51-18. The sequence goes on along the minus strand of JAQTMM010000086.1, from coordinate 1,196 downwards.
GACAGTCTGCAGGCCAAGGTTGACGCCATCAACGCCAAGACCAGCCAGCTGACCGAGGCGCAAAAACCGCGCGTCTTCTACATCATCTGGGACGACCCGATATGGACGACGGGTGTGAACACCTTTGAGGATGCCCTAATAATCGCAGCGGGGGGTATTAACATCGCTGATGAAACGACCGGTTATTCCAGCATGACGCTGGAAGCAGTACTCGACGCTAATCCGCAGATAATGATAGCGGGCGTGGGCATGGGCACGGGGATGGATATGCCCTACCAGTTCATCCAGAACGAACCACGGCTGGAGAACACCGACGCCCGTAAGAACGGCAATATATTCAGCTTCGACATGGATATCATCAGCCGACCGGGGCCGAGGATTTTCGACGCGCTGGAACAACTTTTCGCGCTGATACACCCGGAACTTCAATAGTCAAAAACACGTTAAAAAGTTAAAATAGAGTAAAGGGCAGCTAAATGCCGATGCATATCGGCATAGAATAAAAAAATGACTACTAACATGAACCAGAAAATAAAGTCTATGTCCTACCTAGCGGGTAGAAAGCGGAGGATTTTCAGCATGGTGGGGATGGGGGTAGCGCTGATATTCATTATCCTGCTGGCAACGAGTATCGGCAGTGTATCCATCCCGGTAGGAACTACCGCCAGTATCCTGGTGGACAAGCTGCCCGGTATTGATATCCAGCAGACGTGGTCGGACACCTCCGCGACCATTGTCTTGGATATACGCTTGCCCCGTATCATCCTCGCGGGGCTGGTAGGCGCCGCCTTAGCGATAGCCGGGGCAACCTATCAAGGGTTGTTCCGCAACCCCCTCGCCGACCCTTACCTGATAGGGGTGGCGCAGGGGGCTTCGCTGGGGGCGGTTATAGGATTTCTAATGCCGATGGCGTGGAATGTAGCCGCCTTCGGGGCGATACCGGTTTTCGCATTCATCGGGGCGATTGTCAGCACGACGATAGTTTACCTGCTGGCGCGGCGGGGCAAAACGCTGCCGGTGACCACGCTGATATTGGCCGGGGTAGCGTTAAGCGCGCTGCTTAGCTCGGTGGTTTCCTACCTCGTTATTTTCAGCGGCAGTAAACTGCACTCTATTATCTTCTGGCTGATGGGCAGCTTCTCCGGCGCGCAGTGGTCGGAGGTGCTGGTAGTGCTGCCGTACGTCGTCGTTGGTAC
>JAQTMM010000085.1 GCA_028714335.1 Dehalococcoidales bacterium | reverse complement strand
CCACTTGATATGCTCCCGCCCAGACGATTGTTATCATTACCACGTTCATCACCAGCGTCATCAGCGGCATCAGCACCACGATGATACGGTTGATAAACAGGTTTACCTTGGTCAAATCCTGGTTGGCAACGTCGAACTTGCCTTCTTCATGCTTTTGGGTGTTAAAAGCGCGGATAACCATCATACCGGTGAGGATTTCACGCATCGCCAGGTTTACCTTATCTACCAGTTTTTGTACTATCTTGAACTTTGGCACGGCTACGATTAACACCACGCCCATCATAATCATCATCGCCAGTACCGCCGCGGCGATAATCCATGCCATGGATGCCTCCCCACCGATTACTTTTAATAGACCACCGATGCCCATGATAGGTGCGTAAATGACGATTCTTAAGAGCATCACCGCCAGCATCTGTATCTGCGTGATATCGTTGGTTGACCGCGTGATGAGCGATGCTGTGGAGAATTTATCGAACTCGGTGTTGGAGAAGTCCTCCACCCGCGTAAAAATCTGCTTCCTTAAGTTCCTCCCCAGTCCTGATGCTACCCGTGACGCCAAGAAGCCCACTGCCACCGAGGCTATTGCCCCCGCGAGTGTTATCAATAACATGATACCGCCCACACGCATGATGTAGCTTGTCTGTATCCCGACGAGGTCCACGCCTATCGCTTGGTACTCGGCGGTGAGGTACGCTACGTATACCTGGGTCATGGCGGTTTTTGGTATGGCAGACATGTATTGGCTTATCACCGCCTGCATCCCAGCCATTTGTTCCGGAGTCAGTTGGGTGATTACATCAAATGGGTTGCTGCCTTCCGGCACCGTGATTCCCATGCCGGCAAGTAAGTTTACTCCGTCTTTGTTTAAAGCTGTAACGATTATAATCGGGTTGCTGAAGTCTTCATTCAACTTCTCAATAGTGTCGCCATCGCTGGTTGCCAGTTCGTAAACACTGTCGGTGTTGAGTATCGGATATTTCTCCAGGTAAGCCGCGTAATCCTTGGTTGATAATGAATATCTATCCAGTTTTTTATAAGAATTGTAGATATCGGTTTTAGCATTATCATCCATGAAGAATTCCAGCTCGGCGAGTTTAGTGCTGCTGATTGCTTCCGGCACGGCGTTCTCGATGCCATTGTACTCGATGCCGATGTTGACGATGTTCGCCATGTAACCCGGCAGCGACAGGTCGGCCATGGCTGACCCGAACAGCAACAGGAAAATCGCCACGATAGACCAAACGAAGGGCTTCAGGTGTTTGATGATTTTAAGCACTATTTTTCTCTTTCTTTTCGTGGTAATCAGCCATCTTGGTAAACAGGGCGATGAGCTGTTCTATCTCTTCATTACTTAGCCCTTCGAATATCTTCGACATCATGGCAGTATGTTCTTTACGGAATTTGTCCCTTTGTTTTTTCGCTAGCTCCGTCGCCTTAAGCCACACGATGCGCCGGTCGTTGAGGTCGCCCTCGCGCACTACCAGCCCCTTTTTAACCAGTATATCCACGAATTGTGTCACTGCCCCCGGCGTTATATTGGAGCGCTCGGCCAGCTCTTTAACCGACAGCCCCTCCGGGCTGGATGAAATGGTGAAAAGCAGGTGAATATGGGGCGGTGATAGTTCCCGGTCGAGCGGCGGGCCGGGGTGCCGTACGTATCGCATCACCGACATAAAACGATGGACCACTGTCCGGATTAGTTCTTCTCTATTTTTATCCATAATAGTATTGCAAATCAGTAATCATGGGGTTTTTACCAAACAAGTAAAAAATCCTTTAATACTTTAGCTACTTAACATTTTAGTACCTAAAGCAAATATTGTCAATAGCGTTTTTAACTAATTTTACTGGGGACAAAATATGTAGAAAGACTTAACAGATTAGATGAACCCTGTTTCTTTAAGTTTTTGTTCCAGTCCCGCGTTGCTTGGCTCCACCAGCACCGAGCCGTCGGGAAATACTATCGTCGGAACGCTTTGGTATCCCCCATTCACCTTTTGCACATACGTGCAGGCGTCTTCGTCCTTTTCGATATCAATCCAGATGAACTCAATCTTGTGTTTATTGAGGATGTGTTTGGCTCTAAAGCAGTCGGGGCACCACTTGGTGCCGTAAACCTTTATCTGTTCCATATCTATCTTTATTCTATCAAACTAAAAGGGGGGAGTATATCACTCCCCCCTCGTATATCGGATAAAACAGGTTTATTAAACCAGCGCGCCGCCTTCCGGCGATACGCCGTTCGGGTCTATAGCTTTAACTATCTTCTGCCACCACAGGTGGTAGTTGCAAAGGGCAGGCCCGATTTCGTCCTGCGGGCCCATCGTGCTGGCGAAATAGCTCTCCTTGAAAGCGCGTTCTGTCTGCTCTTTCTGCCAGGTCTCTACAGCTTTCTTGGCTACGGGGTTCTGGGGGTCGAACTTACAGAAGATCTCTGTCTTGCCCAGGTGCCCCTGCTCAACGCCCCACCCGAAGAATGCGCCGCCGTCGTCCACGATTAAGCCTTTTTCAATCAGCGGCTCTTTGGCTTTACCCGCTCCGATTGCCCACTTAATCGTCAGGTCACGCTGCCCCATGATGGGGATGGAGTTGAAGGCGCCGCCCGCGCGGAACGTCTCCCTGATGGAGGCTGATATTCTGGTGCACTGGCACAGCAGTATGCCTTCGATTTCCGGGTCTTCCACTGTTTTTAGGGATATCCCGTCGTTATCTTTAACAATCTGCTCCAGCACCTTCTTCTTGAATTCGAAGTCTTCTCTGGAATTACCGGCGATGATAACGAAGAAACCGGGCCCCTGCACCTCTTTGCTCATCTTGGCAAAGACCTCTTCCTCTTCCTCATTGCAAGTAGTGATGTTACAGGCGACCATCGCCGCGTTAAAGCCCATCAATTCGTAACAGATTTCATTCTCGCCGAGTTTGATTTCCGCATTCCACATCTTCTCCACCGAGGGGAAGCTGTAGTACCGCGCCATCATGTTCGCCGGTATCTCTTTTAAAGTATACTTTGGAGAATGACCCTGGATGGGATAGGCTGCCGGCCCCGGCCAGTGATACAGTTTAACCGCCGCTTTGGTGAACACGCCCGGTGTTACACCCGGCGGAACCGCGGATGTAAGGATGGACCTAATGGAAGGTCCCGGCCCGTCGCCGCAGAACCACTCGTCGGCTGAACCTAAAGCGCCGGATTTCACGATTTCGCCCTCCGGCGTCACCCACTCTATAGCCAGGTGGTTGCGGTCGTCGCCGCTGGTTGTCTGGTCGAGGTGCCCATGCCCTCTTAACATCGCCGAGCAGTTGGTCCCCGCACCCTTGATGCAGAAGTTGAAACCGCGCTTCATCAGTTCTGCCTGCAGCTCCGCCGAGATTACGTAAGGCTCTACCACGGCGTACATGTTCTTCTCGTTGATTTCAATAATCTTGTTCAACCGCCGCAGGTCTAAAAGGATGAGGTCTTTGGGGAACATGCCCGACCACCCGGTGCAGATAGGCCGGAACTGCCGCTTGAACTTGTTGCACAGCTTGATGCAGGCCTGCACCTCGGCTGTATCTTTAGGGAGAATTATCGCGGCGAAGTCGGTATTGTAGTACGCCGGCATTATCGCCTTGTCGTCGGTGATGTTTTCGGCGCCTACAACGTCTTCGAATGCTTTATATTGTTCTTTCGTTAATGGCATCTCTTCATATCCCCCTTTCTATATCGCCCTCTCAACTAATTCCACGACGTCGTATACCTTCAGGCTGCTGCCGCTGGCTTTAATAGCTTTATTCAGCGTCTTTTCACACCAGGGGCAGGCACTCACTAAAGCCTCGGCGCCAGTGGACACCGCTTCATCGATTCGCTTCTGGGCGGTCCAGACCGCAAAGTCGGGATTGCTCTCATTGACGCCGCCACCCGCGCCGCAGCACCAGGAGTATTCCATTATCCTGGTCATCTCGGTTAGTTTGACGCCGGTGATGCTCTTGATGACGTCGCGCGGCGGCTGGTAGATGCCTTTGGTGCCGCGCCGGTACTCTTTAGGCGGGTCGAAGACGAACCGGTCGCCCGGTATCTTCTTGCCTTCCCAGTGTATCCACGGCTCGCCCAGCCTGCCCAGGCGGCAGGGGTCGTGGTAGGTAACGTTCATTTCTACTTTTTTCTTCGGCTTGAGTTTACCTTCTTTAATCAGGCGGTCTATATACTCGGTAATATGCAGCACTTCCAGGTCGCCCTTAAGGTTGAACCTGTCGTAAAGCACTTTGAAAGTCTGATAACCGTCGGCGCAGCCGGTCACCAGCGTTTTCACGCCGGCTTTCTTAATCTGCGCCATAGTTTTCTTGGCCTGCGCCAGGAAGGCGTCTTTATAACCCATCTGGTAGGCGCGCCCGCCGCAGCACATTTCAGCGTCGCCCAGGATGCCGAAGTTCACGCCTGCTTTTTGCAGTATCCTGGCGATGGATTTCGCCAGTTTCTGCATTTCCGGGTCGTAGCTGGTCAAACAGCCTACATGGTAAAGCACGTCCACCTTAACCTTGGTGGCGTCCTTAAGTTTCAGTCCAGTGGCCCAGGCGCCGCGCTTGCCTTTGACAGGCACCATCGAACCGGTTTTCTTTAGTCCGGCAATCACTTTATCCAGCGCCGGATTAGTCTTGCCGTCCTCGATACACTTCATTCTGAATTCGCTTATCGGCTCCAGGACTTCCATGTCCATGGCGTAGTTGCAGGATACGCCGCAGGCGCCGCACATCTGGCAGTTATATACTACGTCGAGTAGTTTGGGGGTATAATTCATGCCGTTTTTCAGCGCCGCGGCCCCGATGTTCATTCTGCCGCCGGCCGAGTAAGCGTGGAAGTTATATTTGGCAATGCTGGGGCAAACGTAAGAAAAATCGCTGCCTTGTATTTTCTGCATGGGGATGAACTTGCAGGTGGAGCACCGGCAGCACATTTCCATGTCGCCCTTATATTGTTCTAGTGACATGTTCGCTCCTTTCCGAATTTGCTTAAAGATGCGTTATTTTTCATCGTTAGAAACACACCTTTCCCGGATTCATTATGTAGTTGGGGTCGAACATTTTCTTCAGTTTATTTAACACCGATAGAGTAGCGGCGTCGCGGTTCATAATTACCTTGCTGTTCTCGCCGTAGGGGCGGGAGAAGAAAGCGCCGTTAGCCAGCAGCGCTTTAACCGCGCTATTGGTCAGGTTCTTGACGCGGC
>JAQTMM010000084.1 GCA_028714335.1 Dehalococcoidales bacterium | reverse complement strand
CCGGAACTCCAACCCGCCGCTACCGTAATGTAATTTTCTCTTGTATATTCTTCGGTAGTGCCTTTATCGTCGGTCACTTTCAAGGTAACAGTAAAGTTGCCTTCGTTGTCATAAATGTGAGTCGGCTGCTCCTCGTTGCTGGTCTTGCCATCCCCGAAATCCCACTCGTAAACATAGGGTGTAAAACCGCCGGTGACATTAGGGAAGAAATACACGCTCATGCCGGCATCACCCCTGCGCGGGTCGGCGGTAAACTCAACGACTAGCTTGGACTGCTCCAGCGTTACGTCGAATAAAGCCAGGTTGGCGCTCTGCTCCAGGTACTGCATGCGCCCCTTGAGACTTTCAATCTCCTCGCGGGTGCTGGTCAGTTCACGTTGGACCTGCAGAATTTCTTCTACGGTTCCCGCCCTTTCCATCAATGCCAGCAGTTGCGCCTCGCTTGCCTCAAGGTTACGTAGTCTGGATTGAAGGTCGGTGTATTCCTCCGTTACGTCCTGCCCGGTGGTGGTTTCCGATTTTACATCCACCGCCATCGCGTGCAGCGCGTTAATCGTAGCATCGAAGTTCTCTGATAACACACGGAAAGTGATGGACGCATAAAGTTGGCTTTTATTCTCGCCAATGTTCGAGTTGACGACGTAACCCCCAAAGTTCGCTGCCAGTGCATTGATCTGCGTCATTATATCGGACACGTCGTCAACGACTATCGTCAGATAAGCGTTGCGGATAACCATGCGGTCGGTGGTGGCCGTGGTATAGTCTCCATAATAGCCGCCCGTGTCTTTGCCCGGACTAGTAACAGCCGGGACCGAACTAAGGTAGGTTTGAGTTTGGGTCATTGTTGACGTATATGGATAATTTCCTTGACTGTACAAGTTTTCACTGGCCTCTTGTCCGCCGGCACACCCAAACGCTCCGAAAAGTAGTAAAACAACCATCAAACCGAATAACACCTTTTTCATATAAACCTCCTGGCTGAATATCGTTCCTATATTATAACGCATAAAGCAAATATAGGTTTTTATGTATATATCGTTTATTACCGCCAAAATACGTTATTTTTCATATTTTTTAGTCTCATGTGTGATGTTTTTGTGATAATTCCCTGAAATTTTGTGATGTTTTTGTGATTCACAATCTCTATTATTCAATGAGTATGTTAAATATGGCCGAATCGGCAAAAAGGAAAAACCCATGCCAAAAAAGAAAGCTCTGGAAAATGTGCGCCTAACATCCGGGGATATTGCTGCTTACTGCCAGGTCAGTAAAAGCACCGTCCTCGATTGGATAAAGACCGACAGGCTCAAAGCTTTCCGCTTGCCGAGCGGCCATTATCGCATAGACAAGAACGACTTTAAAGACTTCCTTGAAAAGTGGAACATGCCGGTTAAGGGTTGGCCGTTTGAGTAATCAGGCAGCGCTTAACTGCACCAGCTGCCCCACCATATAGCTGCATCTGTCCGATGCCAGGAAAGCTACCACCGGCGCCACGTCAGCCGGTTCGCAAAGGCGTTTTAGCACCGAACCCTGCTTTTCTCCTTCAAACATTTCATCCGGCGCGCGCCGCGTTAACCCCGTCTTGCCCAACCCCGGTCCTACAGCGTTGACGATGACCCCCTGCGGTCCCACTTCCCGCGCCAGCGCTTTCGTGAACTGAACGACGCCTCCCTTAGCCGCCCCATAAATGGAGATGCTGGGCAAGCCCTGCCCGCCGGACGTGTTGATAATTCGTCCGTATTTCCGTTTAAGCATATGGGGCAACACCGCCCGGGCAACCCGTATTTGCCCCAGCAGATTCACATTAATGTCGAACTCCCAGTCCTGCGGCGTCATTTCCATGAAGGGTTGTTCCTTACTGCTGGCGCCGGCGTTGTTAACCAGGATATCAATCTTCCCGAATTTCTTTATTGCCTGCTCCACCATTGCCTCGACATCAGCTTGCTTGGTCACATCCACTTTTACCGCCAGCGCCCTTCGCCCCAGAGCCTCTACCTCTTTAACGGTTTTTTTTGTCCCTTCAACATCAATATCCGCCGCAATGATATCGCACCCTTCTTCCGCCAGTGTCAGGCATATCGCCTTGCCATACCCTATTTGGCTGCCCGCGCCGGTTACCAGCGCCACTTTATCTTTAAGCTGAAGGTCCACGTTAGCCTCCCTGTTTCGTTAGTATTTCGTAAAGCCTTGTCACATTCATCTTGATGACGCCTATGTTGCGTTCATCCCTGGGCAGATTGGGGAATTCTTTCTCCATTGTTATCGTGTTCTGCGCTTCTTCCTTTGTCATCCCCTTGGCGATGGCATCCTTAATCGTGTTCAGCCAGGTGTTAACGGTATTCTGCATTTCTTTAATACAGTTCTTATCGCCTACGTCGCCGTGCCCGGGAACAACGTAGTCAACATCTAACTTTTCCAATTGTTTTAGCGTTTTCAGCCAGGCATCCGGCACGCACTGGTGGAAAAACGGGATAACGCGGGTCACGTTGTCCGATGTGAAGATGGTTCTTTCCTCCGGAACATACACAACCACTTGAAAAGGCGTATGCCCCGGCATGTGCATCAGATGGAATGTGTGGTCGCCCAGGTACAAAGTCATCCGGTCATTAAGGGTGATATCCGGAGGACGGTATTTAAAATCTTTATCAACCTCGATATCCGGCGTCGTTCTCTGCAGCATTACCTTAAAGTCTTCCACCTTGGAAGCCAATATCGCGTCCCGTGTGCCTTCGTGGGTAACCAAAGCGCCTCCAAAGTAACAATCGCCGGAAATATGGTCGCCGTGCGGCTCGGTATTAATTACGTACCTTACTTCCCCGAATTTCCCTACCTCCGCTGCATGTTGTTTGGCGTAAGCCGGCACCATGGGGGTATCTATTATCACCACCCCCTCTTTAGTGACAACGCAACTGGAGTTGCACCAGCTTATTTTGTTCTCAACATAAACATTCGCCGTAATTTTTTCCATGTTTTCTACTCTCCTGTTATCAAGATATATCGGCTTCTCCACTACTTTAAACAGCCTTGGTTGCGGTGTCAAGTTGCAATATGCGACAAATATCCTTAAAATAATACTAAATCGGTCAGTGTCAAGCCCTTACTTGACAACTTTTTTAATACGCTATATATTATGTTAGCCTCTAACAATCATAGGCAAATTATAAAAGTTTAAATTTTTCGGAGGATTCCGATATATTGTTTTGTTTATTTGCAGAAAAATTGGTAAAATGTTATTAATTATCAACAAAACAAAAACAAGGATGGGTAAAAACCATCTTTTTGATATATCTTAAGCGAGTAGTAGAAACAGTCAACGAACACAGTTCGCTAAAAGTATTAAAGGAGGGATAATGATAAAGAAAGTCCTAACAATCTTCTTCTCACTCGTTGTTGTCGCCAGTCTCGTCATTTTGCCTAGCTGCTCATCCGAGCCCAGTGCTCCCCAGATATTAACGGCAAATCTCGCTGGCGAACCGGCCCAGATTGACCCAAATCGTGCTTCATGGTCCACCGAACGTACCGTCATTATGCAGGTTTTTGAAGGTCTTCTTGGTTTTAATCAAGACCTTTCACTAAAAGCCATTGGCGCCACTGAAATCCCCACCGTTGAAAACGGCGGCATTTCTGCCGATGGTAAAACCTACACTTTCACACTGAACCAGGATGTAACTTGGAGCGACGGTGAAAAAGTAACCGCCGGTGACTATGAATACAGCATCAAGCGTCTGTTTGACCCCATTAACGCCGCCGAATACGCTTCCTTCTACTTTGACATCATTGGCAGCGATGCTTACTACACCTCCGCTGACCAGGATGCCGCTGCACAAGCAGCATTAAAGGATGCCGTTGGCGTTACAGCCCTTGATGAATACACTCTCGAAATTAAACTGAACGATCCCCGCCCTACCTTCCTGCAGTTGATGGCCCTCTGGCCGGTTTACCCCGTCAGGGAAGACATCATCACGCAGTACGGTGACCAGTGGACGTCTCCTGCCACCTATATCGGCAACGGCCCCTTCCTCATGACCGAATGGGTGCACTCCGACCACATCACCCTCGTCCGCAATGAAGACTACTGGGGTGAGAAAGCCAAATTGGACACAGTTGTTCTCAAGATGATTACGGATGTCAACGCTGAATTCGCTGCATATCAGAACAACGAACTTGACATCTCGCAGGTTCCTGCCGGCACCGAGAAAACCGTCATGGCCGACGCAACTCTCAGCCCGCAGATTCTGCGCTATGCCGAACTGGTGACCTTCGGCTTCCAGTTCAACCTTGCCGTAGCACCTTTCGACAACAAATATCTCCGCAAAGCTATCAATGCCGCTATTGACCGCGATTCCTTCATCAACAACGTCCGCGGTGGCGTTGGTAAAGCCGCTTACAGCTGGATTCCGCCGGGCATGCCTGGCTACGATGAGACTCTGGGCGCCGACTATCACTTCGACGTCGCGCAGGCTCAAGCTTTCCTTACCCAGGCTGGCTATACCAACGGCAGTGAAGTTCCTGAACTGCGGCTCCAGTATGCCGATACCGGCACCAACCCGACGATTGCCCAGTTCATCCAGAACCAGCTTAAAGTCAACCTCAACATCGATGTCTCGCTCGAACCGATGGAGAGAGCCGCATTCAGCCAGATGGTCAACGCTGAACAGCACACTTGGGCTTGGTTCGGTTGGGGCGCCGACTATCCTGATCCCGATAACTGGCTGCCCGAACTCTTCGGCACTGACGCCGGCAACAATCACACCAACTACAGCAGCGCTGCTTTTGATGCTCTAGCTGCACAGGCCAAGAAAGAGCTCAATAACACCCTGCGTCTGCAAATGTGGGCTGATGCCCAGGCAATGGTTGTTGACGATGCTCCGGTTCTCTTTATGCAGTACCGCGAGCGCTTCCGCCTCGTTAACCCCAAGGTTAAGGGGCTCCTGTACACCGGCATGGATGGTGACGTACCGGGTGATATGTTCTTCGCCAACGTATGGATTGAAGCCTAATATCCCCCTTCGTCAACCGTAGTAGTATCTACGAGGAGAATCAGGGGAACAGAAAATGTCTCCCCTGATTCTCCTCATAACAAGTTGAGACGAAATGACAAGATATATCATTACTCGTATTTTCTGGCTAATCATCGTGCTGTTTGTTGTCAGCTTCGTTACCTTTTCATTAATGCACCTCGTCCCCGGTGGCCCCTGGGACCGCGAGAAAGCATTAGCGCCGCAGGT
>JAQTMM010000083.1 GCA_028714335.1 Dehalococcoidales bacterium | reverse complement strand
AAAGTTGTGGGTTATGCCGAAGCTATTACGGATTACTACCGCATTAACGACCTGAAAGCGCATGTCTGGATTGCCCACCAGCGTTTCCCGACCAAAGGACGCGTCTGGCACCCGGGCGGCGCTCATCCCTTCGGGGCTTTGAACACAGCGCTGGTACATAATGGCGACTTCGCCAATTACCATTCGGTGTGTGAATATCTGGCGCAGCGCAATATCTACCCACAGTTCCTCACCGATACCGAGGTCTCGGTGCTGTTGTTCGACCTTTTAGACAGGATGTATCATTACCCTCTTGAGTATATAATTGAGGCTCTGGCGCCAACTTCCGAGTTGGATTTTGATAAATTACCCAAAGATAAACAAGCCTTATATCGTGTCATTCAATCGACCCATATCCATGCGTCGCCGGATGGCCCCTGGTTCTTTATCATCGCTCGTAATGTGCCGGAAAAACAAAGGTTCCAACTAATCGGCATCACTGATACGGCAATGCTGCGGCCGCAGGTCTTTGCTTTTGCTGACGGTAAAGTGCAGGTGGGCTTGATTGCTTCGGAAAAGCAGGCTATCGACGCTACTTTATTAAGCATGTCCCGGGAAGACAGCCGCATTTGCCCGGTGGCTGACCGTTACTGGAATGCCCGTGGGGGCAGTCACACGGACGGTGGCTCTTTTATCTTCTCCCTGGATAAAAATAAATCCGGGAAATACCAGCTTTCCTGCGCCGATAAATTCGCGATGCCGGTCCATTTACCGGCCGGTAAAGAGATAGACTTTGTTTCAACAGGCACCACTCTCTCTCATACTGATAAAAATATCGATGCAGCCGTACAGCGCGCTTTAGAGGATGGAAGCCAGGCTGCTTATGAATTTCTACGGAGCAAAATTCCCGCGTGGTCGCTGGACGACTTCCGCATTGCTTGTGAGTCAATTGTTTCGCTGTCTAAAGAGCCGGATTTGACGGCAGCATCCATTGAGTGTCTGACGCTGCTTAACGACCGCCGCTACGCTACCGGCGATAAAAAACGCAAACATATTATATTTATCGTTAGAGAAGCTCTGCATAACCTGTTTACCAACCTGCCCAAACTGAATGGAACGGCAACCGGCGTTTTCCGGCTGATAAATTATGCGGACAAACAGAATTTACGTCCGCCCCGGAGCGGCGAAACCATGCTTGTCGTTAATACGCTGGGATTCCCGGCCGAAGGCGCGGACTGCGACGCTGCATTAGTGATGAACGCTTATTTTATGGGGTGGAAACATTTTATCTGTTACAACTGCGCCGGACAGCGTTTTATCGGCTGTGGATTAGGCCCGCTAACCAACGACGTAACCATCGATGTTTATGATAGTTCCGGCGATTACCTGGCTTCCGGCATTGATGGTTTGACGATTACCGTTCACGGGAACGCCCAGGACCAGCTCGGGCAGATTATAAAAACAGGCAAGTTGGTGATTCACGGGGATACGGGGCAGACCTTTATGTACGGCGCCAAAGGCGGTTCGGTTTATGTTTTAGGCAACGCCGCCGGCCGGCCGCTTATCAATTCCGTAGGCAGACCTAGAGTTGTAATTAACGGCACCTGCCTGGACTTTCTCGCTGAATCTTTCATGGCTGGTGACGTCTTCAATAATGGAGGCTTTGTCATCCTTAACGGTATTACTTTCAACGACGACGGCAATATCCAGCCGTTGGAAGAGCCTTATGCCGGGAGTAACCTGTTTTCGCTGGCTTCCGGTGGAGCTATTTATGTCCGCGACCCGCAAAAGTCAGTGGTTGACCAGCAGCTTAACGGCGGCGATTTCTTTAAAGTGACCGACAAAGATTGGGAAATCATCCTGCCCTACCTTCAGGAAAACGAACGACTCTTCGGTATAAAGATTAACGACCTTCTGACGGTAGACGGTAAAGTGTGCCAGCCATCGGAAGTCTATCGTAAAGTAGCGCCGGTCAAGTTGGCGGCATTGGGTGTCGCAGCCGAAGCTTCGGATGAATAAAGATTAAGGTTGAAGAGATGACTATAAGGATTAAAAAACAATCAACTGGTAAAAACCTCTGTTCTGCGGTCGAGCAGCTCGCGGGGGTTGACCTGTCATTGTGTTACCAATGTAAAAAATGTTCCATCGGCTGTCCGGTTTCGGAGCTGGTAGCCTCCGCTCCGGCAGAAATTATCCGCAGGCTGCAACTTGGGGCTGGTGACGAACTGCTGCAAACCGACCTCATCTGGACTTGCTTATCCTGCGAAACGTGTTACGCACGTTGCCCAAATGAAATTAACTTTGCCGGAATCATCGACGCGCTGCGCACTATCGCTTTAGAGAAAGGCGCAGCCAAACCGGAAGGCAATTCTCCCCTGTTTAACCGCCGTTTTCTGAATACGGTTAAGAGCTATGGCCGCACCTATGACCTGCAGATGATTGTCTCTTATAAACTGGGAACCGGCAAATATATGGACGACGTCGAAAAGTTCCCTACGATGTTGAAAAAGGGCAAAATGGCTATTTTACCGCCAATGGGCGCGAATAAAAACAAGGTAAAACGAATATTTGATGCCGTAAAATCAAAGGGGAAGAGCCGATGAAATACGCTTATTATCCCGGCTGCTCCGCCCATTCCACTGCCCGCGATATGCACGAATCGTGCGTGGCGGTGGCTAAAGAGCTTGGCATAGAACTGCAGGAAATTAAGGGGTGGACGTGCTGCGGAGCTTCGGCGGCGCACCAGACCGACCGCGTTTTAGCAGCTTCGCTGCCGGCAGCCAATCTGCTGTTGGCTAAAGAAATGGGGCTGGACATGGTCGTAAATTGCGCGGCATGCTACAACCGCTCAAAAAACACCAATTATGAAGTAGTTCATTCCTCCACTATGTACAAAAAGGTCACCGCCGCACTGGGGCAGCCCTACGATGGTTCGGTGCCGGTACGCCACTTCGTTGAAGTACTGTTGCAGGATTTTGGTACTAAAAAACTTAAAAAAGCGGTTAAGCAGCCCCTTAACGGACTTAAGGTTGCCTGTTATTACGGATGCTATCTGCTGCGTCCTCCAGAGGTGACGAATTTCGATGACCCGGAAAATCCCTCCATTATGGAAACACTTATCGAGGCCATTGGCGGTGAAGCGTTGGAATGGCCGGGTAAGGTTGAATGCTGTGGCGGAGCTTTGAATTTAACCAGGACGGATATTACCGTGGCGCGTTCTGCGTCGATTATTGAAATGGCACAAGCCGCGGGGGCTGACTGCATCGTTACCGCCTGCCCGATGTGCCAGACCAGTCTGGATTTAAGACAGCGGGACATGCAGAAAACGAACGGTAAATTATATGACATACCCATACCCTACATAACCCAATTGATTGGATTGAGCCTGGGCATCCCGGCAAAGGAGCTGGGCATTAACCGGCTGATGGTACCACCTAAGGCGGTTTTAAAGGCGTTAAAAGTCTAAACGATTTGACTTACCAGGAAGGCTGAAACATGGAAAAGAACAAGAAAAAACAAACCGGAGCGGTGCTGGTTCAGGGGGGAGGCATAGCGGGGATTCAGGCAGCGCTGGACCTGGCTAATTCCGGTTTTAAGGTATATCTGGTCGAGCGCGAAGCCGCTATCGGCGGGATGATGGCGCGTCTGGATAAGACCTTCCCCACGGGGGATTGCGCCACCTGTATCGTTTCACCCAAGCTGGTGGAATGCGCGCGTAACGCCAATATAAAAATATTGACACTGGCGGAACTAACTAAACTGGAAGGCAAACCAGGTAACTTTAAAGCCACCGTAAAAATCCACCCGCGCTATATCGATGAAGAAAAATGCACCGCCTGCGGTCAATGCACCGAGGCCTGTCCGGTAAATATCCCCAACAGCTTCGACCGCAACCTGGGCACACGCAAAGCCATCGCTAAATATTATCCCCAGGCAACCCCGAATATCTTTGGTATATTAAAAAACGGGCATTCACCCTGCAAGGTGGAATGCCCCGCTAATATTAACGTACAGGGGTACGTCCAGCTCATTAAAAAGAAGGAATATTTAAAGGCCGTCGACCTTATCCGGGAAAGGAATCCTTTATCGGCAATCTGCGGGCGTATCTGTACACACCCCTGCGAAACCAAGTGCACCCGCAATGACGTCGATTCTTCGGTAGCTATCAGACTGCTTAAGCGGTTCGCCTCCGATAAAGAGATGGAAATGGTGGCGTCCGGCGAGCTTAAATTACCGGTAGAAAAAACATCTCCGCCCGACGCCAAGAAGGTAGCTATTATTGGCGCTGGTCCGGCCGGCTTGACCGCCGCCGATGATTTAGCGGGACGCGGCATGGCGGTGACTGTTTACGAAGCTTCTTCCGCTGCCGGAGGAATGCTCCGGTGGGGCATACCGGAATACCGCCTCCCCAAAAAGATAATCGAACATGAAATAGAGCTTATACGGCGTAAAGGTGTGAAGTTCATTTATAACACGCGTATCGGCGATGATATCTCGCTGGAAAAATTACGCAAGGAAAATGATGCCGTATTTATCTCGGTCGGTACGCAGACGAGTCGTAAGTTGGGCATCGAAGGCGAAGATAAAAGCGGCGTACTGTACGGGCTTGAGTTCTTGCGGCAGGCTGCCAGCAAAAACAAACCCCGACTCAATGGCAAGGTCGTAGTTATAGGCGGCGGAAACGTGGCGGTCGATGTGGCAAGGACGGCGCTACGGCTCGGCGCCGGCAGCGTCGAGATGGTGTGTCTGGAACAGCGTGAAGAAATGCCGGCTTTACCCGAAGAGGTGGCGGCAACGATGGAAGAAGACATCACGATTAAAAACGGTTGGGGCCCCCGCCGCATATTGGGTAACGGTGCCGTCAGTAACCTCGAAATGAAGCGCTGCACCAGAGTCTATGATGAAAACGGGCGCTTCAGCCCGGTTTATGATGACAATGACCGAACGGCAACTAAAGCCGATACCATAATCGTTGCCATCGGGCAGGCGCTGGAAAAACAATGGACTACCGTTTCGAAGATGGCGATAGAAAGGGGCAGCATCAAAGCCAACGCTGTGACACTGGAAACGTCGCTCAAAGGTGTCTTCGCCGGCGGCGATGCCGTTTCCGGTCCGGCTTCGGTCATACTGGCGGTGGCTGCCGGAAAACGCGCCGCCGAATCAATAGTGCGCTACGTTAACGGCGAAGATATGCGGGCTGACCGCTTTGAAGATTCTATCAAGCCCCTCCCACAGGAGTTGCTGCCTACAACGAAAGATAAAGAGAAAATAGAGCGCGCCGC
>JAQTMM010000082.1 GCA_028714335.1 Dehalococcoidales bacterium | reverse complement strand
GCTCGGGCTTGAACCAGACGGTAAAGGCGGATAAGATTCCATTTATCTCCAGAATCCTGGCAGTAGCGGACTCCTTCGATGCGATGACCTCCGACCGTCCCTACCGCGCCGCCATGTCGCCGATTAATGCGATGGAAGAGGTGCAGCGTTGCGCCGGCACACAGTTCGATACGGAGATTGTGGCAGCCTTTCTTAAAACACCGATGGTGAAGTCTTTAAAAAGCTAAGTATCAAAAAAACTAAATAACCGCTCGCCGGTGTTATTTGCCGGTCGAGCGGTTTCTTTTTTCTTCGAGCTCAAACAGCTTTTCAATGGCGAACTGCACGTGCTTTTCACATTTACCGTTTAACAGCCCTTTTTCTCTGGCTTTTTTCAC
Organism: Dehalococcoidales bacterium; assembly: GCA_028714335.1. GTDB lineage: Bacteria > Chloroflexota > Dehalococcoidia > Dehalococcoidales > RBG-16-60-22 > RBG-13-51-18. The sequence goes on along the minus strand of JAQTMM010000082.1, from coordinate 5,093 downwards.
GGCGGCTTCATCGGAAAAATCCACGCCCAGCAGCCCGATGCAGGTTATCGCGCCGAATTTCTTTTTAAAGCTTTTGACGTATTTCGCCGCTTCTTCACAGGCTGTCTGGGCGGCTTTTTCGGCTTCGGCTTTGTTCTGCAACGAACAGCGGTGGCGCAGCCCTAAAGCGATAGCCGCGCCGGACACCGCGCCGCAGGGGGCTTCCTGCATACCACCAATGCCGCCGCGGAAAACCGTCCCCGCCCATAAAACATCTTTATCTTTGATTCCGTAAGCCTGGCACATTACCTTAAGGACCGAGGGGCCGCAGTGCTCTTTCATTAAGCGCTTGGCAACCTGGTCTTTGGCTTCTTGTAACGATAATTTGAGTTTCATACAACCGCCTATCTATCGCTGATACGGAACTTCCAGACAGCGATGCCGCTGAATATTACGGCGAATACCAGTAAAGCGATAATTGACGGCACAACGTCGCCGAAATCAGCGCCGAAGACCATCAGCTTATTGAAAGCGTCGGTAGCCCAGGCATGAGGCGTTATCTTTGATATATTCTGCAGCCACTCCGGATACAAAAATCCGGGCCACCAGCAACCGCCCAGCGGAGCCAGCAGCAGCGAAGTAATTACCGCCAGGGAAGAGGCACCGCGTATCGAGTTGGCCAGCGTGGCAAGCATGATGGCGAAAGCGGAAGACATGATAACCATCAGCAGAGATAGGATGATAATCGCCAGGGGCGATAGTCCCACGTTGACGTGAAAGACTAAAATACCAAACACCCAGAAGATGATAATCTGGATTAAGCCTTTAAAGGCAATACCGGAGTAAATACCGCCCAGAATCGATTCCCTCTTGACAGAAGTGGAGAAGAGCCTTTCTAAGGTGTTGTTTTTTCTCTCTTTGACAATCTCCGGCGCGGAGGTTGCCGCTGCCATAAAGACGAACATCACCAGGTAGCCGGGTATTACCCAGTTGGAAGCGTTTTGCGCTTCTACATTGCCGACCTTCACCACCTCAAAGGAAAGGTAAGACTTGGCTGCGGCAGCACCGGAGAAGAGGTCGGTCTGTATCTGCTGTACCGCTGTTTGAATTTCTTCGGGCGATGCCCCGCTTTGCGCCAGTAATTGCGCCGAAGCCTTGATGATAGCTACGTCGGCGTTAATCTGGGAGGTGATAGCGCCGGAAAGGCCCTGCAGCGCCGCACGGGTATTGGTAGCGCCGGCATCGGCGTAGATTTCAAGCCCGGTGGAGGCACCAGACATCAAGGATTGGGTAAAACTGGCGGGGAAGTTTAAAAACCCGTCGAGCTTTCCATCCAGCACAGCCTGGTGGTCGGCTTCATAGTCCTTATCCCAGATAATAATCGGGTCGCCGGGACTTAGAGCTTCTTCGTCTTTGGTTTCTATTGCTGCGATTATCTGATAGCTTATGCCGCCCTCCGGTTCCTGCGTAGTGACGTGCAGGGTTATGCGGTCATCTTCCCAACCCACTCCAGAAAATAGAGAGTTAAACAGGATAATGAACAGGAAGGGGAAGATGATGCTGAAGAATAAAGCGGCACGGTCCTGAACGAATATCTTCAGGTCTTTAAGTGCGATATACCATGCCTGCTTGAGGTTTTTCATCGCTTTATTTGTTACCCCCCGGTACAGCCCGGAAAATTAAGCGACTGATAATGAGCCCTACCACCGCCACGCCCATTAGGATGACCAACTGGAACCAGGTATCACCCAGCGAACCGCTCTGGGTGATAAGGGCGGTATAGGCTTCGTTGGCATAGGTGTTGATAGAAAACTTACTGATAGTCTCCATTGCCGAGCCGGGCGCCGACTGGAAGAAGGTATTGCCGACCATTACCATGAACATCGTGACGACGATGGCAATCCAGTTAGCGGCGGATTCGGTGCGGGAAATGGAGGCGATAATCATGCCGATAGCGGCGGCAGCAGCGGTAAAGACGATAGACACCACCAGACACGCCAGGAATGAAAGCGGTGTAAACATCTGGAACACGGCGTAAGACAAGAGCAGCAATATCAGGGTCTGGATAAAGCCGCGGGCGATGATCGAAATGAACTTGCCGAAGAACAGCTCGCCGACGCTCAGGCGGGTAGTGAGGAGGCGCTCTAAAGTGCCGCGTTTCCTCTCCTCGACGATGGTCATGGCGGACAGGGATAAGGAGAAGAGGACATACATGGTAATGATGCCGGGCAGGTACTGGTTGATGAACTCCGAACTGCCGCCGGTAATTTCTTCGGTAACGCCGACGGTAGGCTGCTGCTGTTCACCTTCCACAACAGACAGTACAACTACCTGAATAGTGCCATCGGGGATATTATAATCGGCTACAGCGACTTTAACGCCGTTATACACCTGGAACTGCTGATTAATCTGTTCAGCAACGCCGCGGATAATGCTGGCGAGTATCTGGCCCCCGGTGCCGCCATTGCCGCGCTGCTTAAAGGTCAGTTGCGCCGGTTCGCCGGCCATCAGGGTATCGGAGAAATCGGAGGAGATATAAAGCGCCAACAAAATGTCAGAGCGGTCCAGTTTGGCATCAGCTTCTTCGGCGCTAAGTAATTTTACGGTAACGCCGTCAACGTCATCAATCTGCTGGATGAGCTGCTGGGAATAGACGCCGGTGTCTTCGTTTACGATAGTGGCGTCGGCGGTAAATAGCGTATCGCCGCCAAAAGCGCCGAACATTAAAGCGAAAGTGAGTATCGGCAGGAGGAGCCCGAAAGCGAGGTCGCCTTTATCTTGCAGATAAAGCTTAACTTCGTTGAGGGTGATTATTAAAGCTCTTTTCATAAGTAACGGCTAATCGCGCAGGCTGCGTCCGGTAAGATTCAGGAACACATCTTCCAGGGTGGTCTTATCGGGCGGCCCTATTTTCTTTTTAAGGTTATAGGGGGTGTCCATGGCAATAATCTTGCCGCCGTCCATAACCGCGACGCGCTGGCAAAGCCTATCGGCTTCTTCCATGTAGTGGGTAGTATAGAGGACGGTCAAGCCCTGTTTCTGCAGCGCCTTAATGTTTTCAAAAATGTTGTTACGCGACTGCGGATCGATGCCGACGGTCGGTTCGTCCAAAAAGAGCAGCTTGGGGTTGCCCATTAAAGCCACGGCGAGGTTGATACGGCGCTTCATGCCGCCGGAGTATTTGGCGATTTTTCCCTTCGCCCTATCCTCCAGCCCCATTAGTTTTAAATTCTTCATTGCCTGGTCGTGGGCGGCTTTACCTTCCAGCCCGGACATGTGCCCGAAGAAAACCATATTATCCAGGGCGGAGAGGTCTTCATAAAGCGCCAGTTCCTGCGGGCAGACACCGATGAGGGTGCGGACAGCTTCGGCGTTCTTTTTGACCGAATAACCGCCGATGGTAATATCGCCGCTATCAGCTTCCAGCACCGTGGAGAGCATGCGGATGGTGGTTGTTTTACCAGCGCCGTTGGGACCGAGCAAACCGAAAACCTCACCCTTGGCGATAGTAAAGGAAACACCGTTAACCGCTTTAAAATCTTTGAAACTTTTGTGAAGGTCTTTCACGACCACAAAATCGTCAGCCATAAACCTGCCCTCCGCAATATCCTGGAAATAGAAAAAATGCTGAAACCATTATATACCTAGAAATGCTAGGGAGACAAGGAACTACAGGTATTTGTCATTCTAGCGAAGGCTGGAATCCATCCACCTTTACTCGTCTCACCCCACTCGTCAAAATCCCCTACACAAACTCAAACTCATTCCCTATACTTAAACTGTGTCTACCAAATGCTCTCGTGCTTGCCCTGTGCTGCGTCGAAAGGGCGGCCAGCCCGGCAACCAGAACGCCCGCAAACACGGTTTATACTCCTCCGTCCTCTCTCCCGCCCAAATGTTAGAACTTACCAATGCCCTTAACGCCGGCGGACAGGACCCGGCGCTCATTGCCCTGCGCATTAAACTCACCTCCGCCCTTAAATCCGCCCCCAATAATCGCCGCCTGTTCATGGAGGCTTCAAAAATACTATATAAATGGTATGCGTCCAAATTTGGCATTAATCAAAAAGACAAAGCCGTCTTTAAAATGGCTGTCCGCACTATTTTGCAGGAAATGTTAGAAAATCAAATCATTTTAACGGAACGAATTGAAGCTGTAAATCAGGAACAAATACCATGTTCAGCTACAAAATAATGTTTTTTAAGGGGCTTTTTACAAAACGAACCCCCTAAGAATGTCGTCCCTTCATATTTACCTCTCCCCTTGCGGGAGAGGAATGGAAAGGTGAGGAGTAAAAAAAGAAGCCCCCCTCTTCGGGGGGCTTCACAGCTAACAATGTCTTGTCTCTTTACGGCCAAAGCACTTTTGCAATGTCGTCCATGCCGAGGTCGAGGAGGGCTTGTTTACTGGGTTTGCCGGTGTTAACGTCCCATCCCATAGCCTCGTAATATTCTTTATGGAGTTCTTTTTCATCCAGCGTAGCGCCGGCGCGGGGGCCTACCTCTTTAGGCGGAACGCCCAGCATACGGGGGTGGTGCTTCCAGGGTGTCTTTACGCCTTCGCGCGCGTTGAAAGCCTGGCGCATCGTCTCAATGCGTACGCCGGTCTTAATCATCTCGTCCAGCGTAAAGTCCCAACCGGTGATGGTTTTAAAGGCTTCCACAAGGTCGTTGATGTGGACGTAAGCATCGCCGATAACTATCATACAGATACCGGCGGCGTTATACGCCGAGGTAATGCCGATGCCCCTCTTGTGAGGTTCGCCCCGTCCCTTTAGAGAACGGAAATCGTATTGCGGCATCGAGCCTTCCGGCAGCGGTCCTTCACCGCCCATAGTGTGGCGGCCGGGGGTGGGATTGGCGCCGTAGCCAATACCGAAGTTTAAACCCCCGCGGGAATCATGGGCAGGGTATTCCTGCCCGCCAACGTGGATGGCATATGCTTCGGAGCCTTTGCCGATTTTAGCGGCGGCTTTCTTCACGCCCTCCGCCAGGGTATCGCCGATGCCTTCACGCTTGCCAATCAATTCCGTCAGTTTGACGGCGGCCTTGCCATCTCCCCACTTAACATCAAATCCTACATCGTCCTTGGTAAGGATGCCTTTTTCAAAACA
>JAQTMM010000081.1 GCA_028714335.1 Dehalococcoidales bacterium | reverse complement strand
GCTGCCGCGCCGCTTCCAGTTCGTCCCCTACCGGTATTACCTGCCCGGAGCCGAATAGCTGGTATGCCTCCCTGCGCCGCCGTTCCGCTTTGTAGGCAAGGCGCTCGTTGAGGTACTCTTCCCTCAATCTTGACTGCACGGACGGGTCCGCGTCTTTTATCGCTTCGTATTGCTCGTCAAATATCCGCCACTGCGCGTTGATACGCAAAACATTTACATTGTCCTTTATCTCGCTCCACCCGAACGTGTAGATGTCCCTTCCCCACAGGTCGAAATCCGGATGGTCTATCCGGTACAGCTTTGCTTCTGCGCTTCCCGCGCCGCGCTCCCTGGCGATTCTCGAATACTCTACATTATTCTCCGCTATCGCGTCATTCCCGCCCCCCAGGTTCGTCTCTTCGTTTCCCATCGCCGCGTATATGTCCCGCCGCGCCTTAGCGTCCGCGTATTCCGGGTTACTCACAAATAACGCCTTCCGCGCTTCCGCCCTGGCCGCCTCGTCCTCTATGTAGCTGTTGGATTCTTCATCTCCGTAGCTCTCGTACTGCTTATCGAGGGCGCGGTATTCAACATCTATCTCCAGCGTCTTTTTATTCCAGCCCTTGCCGTCATCGGTAAGAAGCTTATTCTCGACCGCCCAGCTATGCACTTCGGGATGCTCCAGTAACCACAACTTCGCTTCGGAACTCCCCGCCCCGTAATCGTCAACCGTCTTCCCCCTATCCGCCCATTCGTTTTGATATTTAGAACCGTTGTTCTTTATCGCCTCAACCCGCCGCGTATCGTCCACCCACTCCGGGTTAGCTTGCTTTAACGCCTTGACGGCCTTTGCCCTCAAGTCATCATCCGCTATATAGTTCGCGGAATCATTATCCCTGTATGAATCTTCGAGGCCGTAAAGGTCTCTGTGCTTTATCTGTAATTCCAGCGCTTCCGCCGGCGTGCTGATGTCCTCTCTCCCCAGCCACCCCCTTAATTTATCGTTTTGAACGATGATTAACTGCGTCTCCCAGCTATTCGCGCCGGTCGCGTTAACGCTGTCCTGGTATTTGAAGTAATCACCGGCTATTTCTTTCGGCGGGATGTTATCAAGGGCGTTATCAGGTATATCCAGAGATTTAGCCAGCGTCATAGCCTGGTTATATGCTTCCTGTGTATAAATATCAGCCTGTCCCCATAAGGCGAGTACGGCGTTTTCCTGCGGGTGCGCTTTCAGCCATTCAATACGGGGGTTAATGTCTATTTCAGGATGGTCTTTCAGGAATTTCTTTTGCTCGTCTCCGGTTAGATTATGGTATTGCTGTAAAAGTACGTACTCATTCTGGGTTATATTTCCTACATAGGCTTGGGGGTATTGCTCGTCGAACTCTTTAAGTTCAGTCTCATCGGTAATCTTTTCCCGCGCCTGCCACTGCATATAATACTGTATGAACGTATCGCCTTTTGCCGGATTAGCATTTAATGATATGAGCTTATGATTTGGAATTATTTCCAGTTCTTTCTTTAAATCCCTTGCTTCGGCAACGCTCAACACTTTAGCGGGAATGGTCTTTTTATTTTTGAGCATGTTTGCCGTTGCATCGCCTATCATCCTACCGATTTCCGAATAGTAGTCTTTAGCTGTATATATTTTAACTGCCGTTGTATATGGCAATACGTTTTCATTAACGGGGAGACCTAGCTTTGTTTCTTGTGTGTTCCAGTTGTCTTCATAGGTCTGCACACCCACGCCGAGCGCAGATAATACACCGTATAACGCTCCCATTCCACCAGAATCTTCTACCGACTCTATAACATCCTGTAGAAACATCGGAGTCAAGCGTTCAAAGATAAGCTGCCCGGCGTTTTTTGCGTTAATTTCATCCCCGATAAAGGTCTTACCTTCAGCTAAATCCCATAACATACCGGGTACAGGGGCAAGTTTAGAACGCATGAAATTAGCGGCTATATCTTTGCGGTTGATATCGTAAACATCGCCGGTACTTGTGCTTTTACGTTCACCAGTTATTACCTGTGTTACAAATCTGGCATAAGGCAGATAAGAACCCCAGATATCAAGGCGGGTATTGCCTATCTTTATTTTCCCGAAGTCGGCGGAGCGCGGGTCGTCTTCTGTTTCCGCACCGCCTAGTTTGGCCAGCATAATAGCCAGTAAGCCTGAACCTACAAAAGCTACTAGATTACGGGCAACTATTTTTCTTACCGCAGGAGTGGTCGTAATCAGGTCAAGCGGGACCTGAATCCTTGACGCAATAAAGCGTGGGCTGAAAAAGGCAGCGTTTAACCAGGAGGCGGCTTTTTCAAATTTACCCAGGTCTCCGCGCCCGGTAGCATGGTTAATGAAATCGGCCAGCTTATCGTAGTCATTCCAGCTTTTCCCCGTACCTTCCCATTTCCGGCACCAGTACGCCCATGTTTCCATGCGCAAAGTGTCTAGAAACATGTTATAAGCGCGTTCGCTTGCACGGACAATGTTTTTGATAAACGGTACATGTTCAAGTATTCTAGCCTGAAAAGCCTCCTCGTAGGCACTGGGGCTACTGGCGCTGCCTACGTTATGCGCCTGATATAATTTGTGTTCAGTCGCCTCCTGTGAATACTGCATATTGTCAAGAATATAATTCAGGTTGCTATAATTCTTTTCACTAAAGACTGCTACAATCTCATTAACAAAAGCTTTGCTAAACTGTATCGGCTGTCCGAAGGCCAATACAATACCCTGCCGTAATGTAGCGGATAGGTCGGCTATTGTCTGTAGAGTACGAGGAATATTAAGGACAGATTGAGTTACTTTTCCGGCTTTCTGCCAACCTGATAGTTTGCTTAATATAGCGTCTGCCAGTTCCTTACCGAACATATTTTCAAGCAGGTTGATATCACCCTCGGTAGGTATCTGCCCTATTAACAGTTTATCCAAAGCCTCGGCGGTATTCAGTTTTTGAAACGGCCTTATATTTGAAAGCCTGATTTTCTCGAACATCGTCTGGATATCAGCTTCCGATACTCCGTACTTTGCAAGGTCAAGCTCAAAGTCGGCTTGCGGTAGTTCACCTTTAAGCGCAGACTTGGCTTTATCGAAAGCCTTTGAACCTTGCCCGCCCTGCAACATGGAAGCGTAGACGGCAGCACGCTTTTGTAGTTCTTTATGCTTCATTTGCTCCGTTGCTTCGCGGGCAGGTTTAGCGTCCCGGATAGCTTGCGACACGCTCTTAACTACATCCTCAACCTTACGTGCTACAACAGGTATGTTCCTCTGTGGTTGCTGTGGGGATGGAGCTCCGGCAGGCGGGGCGGGTGGCTTAACAGGTGGCACAGCAGGCGGCACACTTGGTTCTACTGCTTTTTCTTCCGCCGTCTCTTCCGTCTGTGTCTCCGGTTCTGCCTCCAGCCATTTCTTTAAATAATCGGCGCGCCGCCTCATCTCCCTTAATTTGTTGATGTGTTCGGCTAAGGCTTCGCTGTCTTCAAACCCTAATTCGGAAGCTATTTTGTCAAACACCTCATCGCGCGGGACCTTGTTATAATTCTTCGTCCCCTGCTGAAGATATTTCGAATATGATTTTCTTGGATTCAACGCCCGCGCCTGTTTAACCGTAAAAGTCTCCGGTATCTCGCCTTCTCTTAACGATATGAACCATTCGAGAGTGCGCATGTCTTTTATAATTTTTGCTTTTTCACCTTTGCCGGTCTTCTTATTGCCGATGTTGATTTTATAATTGGCCACCGGGTCGCTCTTTATTTGTTCGTTAATCGTTTCGAGTTCCGCTTGCGCTTCATCGGCGTCATTGGGAATCCCCCGCCGCGATTGCTCAAGCTTCATCTGGTCGTCCATCGTTATCTGCGTTGTTTTACCTTTTCCCTGTACCCTCACTTCCGCTTCCGGCACTTCTTCCAGCATGGATTTTTGAATACCGGCGTCCGTCTCGTTGAATTCCGCCACCGCCTGCGGCGCTTCTTCCGCCGGCTGCGTGAACTCATTGACAAAATTATCTACCTGTTCGTTAGCGGTACCGGCCTGCCCGCTTATTTCCTTTACCGCCGCCTGCGCCTGCGGGGCCTGCGCTCGCATTTCCGCCGTCTCTTCCGCCATTACTTCCTGCACCGCTTCTTTAACCGCCGTTTCTCCCTCCGGCGTCCCCGCGAACTCGTCCCATGCCTTAGCTTCCGCCTCTTTACGGCTGAATCCCAACCCTATGTACGATTGTATCTTTTGCCGGAACTGGTCGTAATCGCTCTCCGGCATCTTGTTTATAATTTTTTCCTGTATCAGGCTGTTTACCGTACCTATACCGGCGAAACCAAAACCGCCCGCCGTGCCCAGGACAAGGCTCTGGAGCATTTCATCATCGAACCGTTGCGGCTCACCCAGCGCCCCTCTCTGTATCGCGAGCTGCCCCGCCTCTTCCATCCCTTCGCTTGCCGCGTCAAATCCGTACGTTAGCGCTTTGACCAGGAATGATGTCGCCTTGCCGCCCGGTATGAAAAATGTCAGGCCGTACTGTATAGTGTTTGAGCCGGATAGCAGCGCGACATTCTGCTGGAATACGCGGTCGAATACCGCGCCCGCTTCAGCATCGTTTAGCCCTCTCGCTTTTGCCTCGTTGTAAGCGTCCCCCGCCTCCATTAACCCTTCCCCAGTGCTGGATACAATGCCGGATACAACAGCGGCGCCCGCCGCCTGTAAAAACGTCCCGCCGCCCGCCGCCGCTATCACGCCGGACGCGGTACCGCCCGTTATAATGCTTACCCCCATAAGCCCCAGCATCAGCGGCGCCATGCGCGCCATGTTCTGCGCAAACCACTGCGGCGTATATTTATCGGCAATTTTTACGTCTTTGGCGTAGACCTGCCCGTATGTCCCGGCCAGTTTTAATTCTTCGCCTTTTTCCTTGAGCTTTTCTTTCATTGCCGGTTGTTCTAAAGCTGATGGTAATATTGGAGAAAGGGTAGATAAAAATATGTTTGAAAGAACGCCCACTAAGGTAATCTCTTTTTGACCTGCATCAGAACCAAAACGCTCTGCTACTCCACCTATCATACTAAGGATGTCCCCTATCCCCTGAATGGCGCTTTGCCAGTGCTCTTTGGAAAATTTTACATCCAGCTCATCCGGCATTAAGCCAAGCCCGGGAACAAGATTTTTAATACTCAAGAATTCTTTTAGTACATCAGGTATCCACTTCCCCGTCAGGAAGTCATCGGCGGGCCCCGTCTCAAAATACTTGTCCAGGTAATCACCCGGCAAAACCCCGTAAACGCTTTCCAGTAACGCTTCCGTCTCTGGAGTTCTCCCCTCGTACCTTACCGCCCGCCTTAGCCCTTCCGGGTCTTTCAACGCGTAGTCCATTACGTCCTGCAGCGGCTGCTCGGATATCCGGTACCCGGCCAGCGGCAACTGTTCCAAAGGCGTAACATTCTCCCCGAATATAATTTTGATGTCCCGCGCCGTAAACCCGGGCATGACCGCTTTTATTATTTCTTCCGCTTCCGGCGTGTGCCCCATCGCGCGTATCGCCTCCACAAAACCCGCCTGCACCGCCTCGTCTTTATACAGCGCGTCCAGGTAAGCCATTGCCGCGCCGGTGCGTTTGTCCTCGGCTATTTCGTTAATCCCCGGCAAAAGTTTCCCCA
>JAQTMM010000080.1 GCA_028714335.1 Dehalococcoidales bacterium | reverse complement strand
CGGATAAAAAAGCCGAGGTGCAGGCATATATTGAAAAGTCTCGCCGTCTGACGGATATCGAAAGGCTTTCTTCCGAAAAAGAAAAGGACGGCGTCTTTACCGGCGCCTACTGCGTTAACCGCCTTAACGGTAAAAAGGTGCCTATCTGGATTGCCGATTACGTTCTCCTGACCTATGGCACCGGCGCTGTGATGGCTGTCCCCGCCCATGATGAACGCGACTTCGCTTTCGCCCAAAAATACAACCTGCCGATACCGGTGGTTATCTCCCCGCCGGACTGGGACGGCAAGGCGCTTAAGGAAGCCTATATCGAACCGGGCAAGATGGTGAACTCGGCGCAGTTCGACGGCATGGACAGTATCAAAGGCATTGCCGCCGTCTCGCAATACCTGGAGGAAAAAGGGTGGGGCAAGCGAGCGATTAGCTACAGAATACGCGATTGGCTGGTCTCCCGCCAGCGCTATTGGGGCTCGCCTATCCCCGTAATTCATTGCCCCAAGTGCGGCGCTGTGCCAGTGCCGGAAAAAGACCTGCCCGTTTTACTGCCGGAGGATGCTGAATTCAAGCCCACCGGCGAATCGCCTTTGAAATACAACGAAAAATTCGTTAATACAAAATGCCCCAAGTGCGGCGGCCCGGCTAAACGCGAGACGGATACTTTAGACGGCTTCGTTTGCTCCTGCTGGTACCTGCTGCGTTACGTCAGCCCGCATGACAAAGGTCGTGCCTTCGACCCGGCGATGGTTAAACAGTGGCTGCCGGTTAATTTTTATACCGGCGGCGCCGAGCACGCCGTCATGCACCTGCTTTACACCCGCTTCTTCATTAAAGCCATTGCGGACATGGACATCGTCAACTTCCGCGAGCCGTTTCTCAAACTCTTTAACCAGGGGACGATTATTCTGAATCATCAAAAAATGAGCAAGTCGCGCGGCAACGTAGTCAACCCGGACGAATACGTGGCGGATTTGGGCGTTGACACCGTGCGCGCTTACATGATGTTCATCGCGCCCTGGGAGCAGGGCGGCGAGTGGGACGATAGCGGCATTAGCGGCATCCACCGCTGGCTGAACCGTCTGTGGAATGTCGTTATTGAAGAATATAAATCATCGGCATCTACCGGCGACGAAGAACTTAAGCGCATGGTCCATCAGACCATTAAGAAGGTGACCGAGGACTTAGACCGGATACGCTTGAACACGATGGTGGCGGCGCTGATGGAGTTGACTAATTATTTGGGCAAGGTTAAAGAAGCCGGCAGCGTTTCTGCCAAGACGTGGGACGAAGCGATTGCTGTACTGCTTTTGCTTTTAGCCCCCACCGCCCCCCACATGAGTGAAGAGCTTTGGCAGCTGACCGGCCACAAATACAGCATCCACAATCAGGATTGGCCCAAATGGGACGAAAAGTTCGTCACCAGTGATGAGTTTACGCTAGTCGTTCAGGTCAACGGCAAACTGCGCGATAAACTGACGGCTTTGGTCTCTACGACTGAAGACGGAGCCAAGAAACTGGCGTTGGATTTAGATAAAGTAAAACCTCACGTCACCGGCAAACAGGTTGTTAAAGTAATCTATGTGCCGGGCAAGTTAATAAATATAGTAGTCAGGTAGGGGTGTTTAAGAGGGGTAGCCCCTCTTCCAAGTTCCCTCCTTCCTTTCGTAAAGGAGGGGGGTTAAGGGGATGGATTTATTATAATGAAAATAGCATTTATCGGTGGGGGGAATATGGGGGAGGCGATTCTCACCGCCCTGTTACGTAATGAACTTTGCCGCCCCACCGACATTTCAGTTAGCGACGTTAGTGAACCCCGCCGCCAGTATCTTAAAAAGCAATACCGCATCACTGTTACCGCCAACAATCAACAAGCCGTTAAGGATAAAGAAGTCATCGTGCTGGCGGTCAAGCCCCAGCACATTAAAGAAGTCCTCGCCGACCTCAAAGGACAGCTCAAAGCAGGGCAGTTTATCTTATCCATTGCTGCCGGCGTAAAAATCAGTACTATTACAAAAGGCGTGGGGCATCACAAGGTCGTACGCGCTATGCCCAACACCCCCGCCCAGATTGGGCTCGGCATCAGCGGCTGGACGGCGACTAAAGACGTTAACGCCGTCCAAAAGAAACTGGCGCGCACCATCCTCGGCGCTATGGGCAAGGAGATTTATTTCGCCAATGAAAAGTACCTCGATATGGTTACCGCCGTCAGCGGCAGCGGCCCGGCTTACGTTTACCTCTTCGCCGAATCGTTGATTGATGGAGCGGTAGGACTGGGTCTAAAGCGTCAGGACGCCGAGGCGCTGGTTCTACAGACGATACTCGGCGCCGCCAATTTGATGGATAAGTCCTCTAAAGCCCCCGCCGACCTCCGCCGTGAGGTCACTTCTAAAGGCGGCACTACCGAACGCGCTTTAGCCGCGTTCGAGGAAAGCAAACTCCCCGGCATCGTCGCTAAAGCATTACAAGCGGCCTATAAAAGAGCCATAGAATTAGGAAACATCAAATCCTGACATGAACAACCTTTATTATAAAATTAGTAAAATATCATAAGGAGGAGCGTATGAACTGGCTTGATATCGTCCTAATCGTTGCTCTGGGGCTTTCCATCCTCATGGGTTTATGGACGGGCCTCGTCAGAATGATTTTCATGCTAATTGGTGTAATTGTCGGCATGGTATTGGCCGGCGCTTACACAGATGCCTTGGCGGATAAGTGCACATTCTTCAACAACGTCACTACAGCCCATATATTTGCCTTTATTGTTATCTTTTTGGGCACTATCATCGTCGCTTCGATTATCGGAATGATTATCCGGAACATGTTGAAAAATGTGGGGCTTGGCTTGATAGACAGGGTAGGCGGAGCCGTATTAGGCGTAGTGGTAAGCGCTATTTTCTTTGGGGGGATATTGGCAATGTATCTGCAATATGTCGGACCTACCAATATCATTACCACCTCGCCGGTAGCGGGATTTTTGGTGGATAAGTTCGGTATCGTGCTTGGACTACTGCCCTCGCAGTTCGATAATATCCTAAATTATTTCTAGTTAGCTAATAATGAGGCTGTAAAATGATAATAGCGGGGTCAGGTAGCAATACCGCCCCGCTATTCGTTTGATGATTTATAATGTGCCCTATTTTTTGGGATGGTCTGGGTCGGGTTGAGGGGCATCCACCGGGCAAATCTCTGCGCATTTCGGCGAGTCGTGATGTCCCACGCATTCAACGCATTTAGACGGGTCGATAACGTAGGTTGTTTCGCCTTCGCTGATTGCGTTCACCGGGCATTCCGGTTCGCAGGCTCCGCAGCTGATGCACTCGTCTGTAATTTTATACGCCATGTCTTTCCTCCTGAAATAATCCTTGAAAATATTAAATAACAGGAATATATCCTGATGAAATCACTTTTTGCCGATGCCCTTTTTCTTTAAAGCTTCGGCGACGTATGAGGGAACAAGGTCGGTGATATCTCCACCCAGCCCAGCCACTTCCTTAATCAGGCTGGCGCTAAGGAACTGGTATTCCTGGCTGGCCATAAAGCACACTGTCTCCAACCCCGGTGAAAGCATCTGGTTCATCATCGCCATCTCGAATTCCCATTCGAAGTCACCAATCATCCTAAGCCCGCGCACCAGCACCTGTGCTTTAATCTCTTTGGCAAAGTCCACGGTGATAGTGGTGTAGGGCATAACCTCAATCTTGGGCAGATGGGCTACGGCTTTTTTCGCCAGCACCACCCGCTCCTCGAGGGAGAACATTAAATTCTTCTCTGGGGTGGCAAAGATGCCGATGACGGTTTTATCAAAAAGCTTCGATGCCCTCGTGGCGATATCTAAATGTCCATTTGTGATAGGGTCGAAGCTGCCGGGGTAAAGCGCGATAATCAAGAGATTGTCTCCTTTTTATATATTGAAATGCAGCTGTCGCCGTGACGGGTTTCTTTAACGTTATTAAGTGTACCGTATCTCTGGTTGAGCGGCAAGCGTGATGAATGGCTGACCACCAGCGCCGTCTTCGCGCCAACCAGCCCAGATTCGCCCAGCCGGGTTATTATATCCCCGGTTGTAGGATTGGCGTAGGGCGGATCCATCAATATGATATTGTACTCCTTATCGAGAAATCCCAGGGCTTTTTCAACACTGCAGCAATAAACCTTAGCCTGTACTGTTAACCTGGTAGCTTCCAGATTTTCCTTAATTATAACACAACACTTACGTTCGCTTTCAACAAAGTCCGCCCACTCCGCCCCGCGGCTAAGCGCCTCGATTCCCAGCGCACCGCTGCCGGCAAAAAGGTCCAATACCTGCGACCAGTCCTCGACCATATTCTCCAGTATAGAAAAAATAGCCCCGCGCATCATATCGGTTACCGGACGTGTCTTGGTAGTTGCGGGAGTTTTTAGGTGGTGCCCCTTTAGTTTACCTGTAATAATTCGCATAATTCGGTAATGAAAATACCAAATATAGGATAGATAGTGCGGTTGTGTTTGTCAACAAAAGAAGGCTGCGGGGAAGGGGTCGAGAATCCCCGCAGCCTTGCCTTGCTTATCGTATATAATCGCTAAGATTAAATAAAGTATCGTTGTTTCGGTTTTGGTTCCTGTGTATACGGATTAGGTGTAGAGCCGATTTTGCGGTGGCTGTTCAGCGGGCGCCGCAGGAACGAAGGCATATCCAGTTCTTCCTCGGTCTTCATGTTCTTGAGGATTTTGGTCAGCTCTTCGTCTTCGCGGTTCATCCTGCCCATATTCATCTTGGCTTTGAAGCCGGTGGCGATGAGGGTGATGCTTACTTCGCCTTCCATCGAGGGGTCGTTGGCTACACCGAAGATGATGTTGGCATCCGGGTCAACCGCCGCTTTGATAATGTCCGCCGCCTGGTTGACTTCGAACAGTGACAGGCTGTTATCGCCGACGACGTTGAAGAGGACGCCCTTTGAGCCGTCTATGGAAACCTCGAGCAGCGGGCTGGCCAGCGCTTCTTTAGCCGCGTCAATGGCGCGGTTCTGGCCGGTGCCTCGCCCGATGGACATCCATGCCGGGCCGGCGTCTTTCATGATTGATTTCACGTCCGCGAAATCCAGGTTAATCATACCGGGGGTGGTAATCACCTCGGCTATTGCCTGCACACCGTGCCGCAGAACGTCGTCTGCCAGCCGGAAGGCGCTGTCAACGCCGGTCTTGTTGTCGCACAGGGCCAACAGACGGTCGTTGGGGATGATGATAAGCGTATCTACCTTATCAACCAGACCCTGGATGCCTGATTCCGCTGTTTCCATGCGGTGTTGCCCCTCAAACTCGAAGGGCTTGGTGACTACCGCGATAGTCAGCGCGCCGCTGGCTTTTGAAATTTCCGCGACTACCGGGATTGAGCCCGTGCCGGTGCCGCCGCCCATGCCGGCTGTTACGAATACCATGTCAGCGCCGCTGACGATTTCCCGCAATTCCTCGCGGGTTTCCTCGGCAGCCCTGGCGCCCACGGTATGGTCACCGCCTGCCCCCAGCCCTCTGGTCAACTTAGGACCGAGCTGGACGCACATCGGCGCTTCACATACAGCCAATGCCTGGGCATCGGTGTTCATCGCAATGAACTCCACGCCCTGGATGTTCTCCCTCACCATTCTGGTGATGGCATTGCTGCCGCCGC
>JAQTMM010000079.1 GCA_028714335.1 Dehalococcoidales bacterium | reverse complement strand
AAAGCCTCTACAAAGTCCGCTGCATTAAAGGTTACCATATCTTCCAGCCCCTCGCCAACGCCGACAAGTTGAATGGGGAGTTTGAGTTCATCGCAGATGGCAAGGACAATGCCGCCTTTGGCTGTACCGTCAAGCTTGGCGATAAAGACACCGGTGATGCCAACGGCCTCGGTGAAGTGGCGCGCCTGCATCAGCCCGTTCTGGCCGGTGGTGGCGTCAAGGACGAGGACGACCTGATGGGGATAAGCGGCGTCGATTTTGGTGGCGACGCGTTTGACCTTTTTAAGCTCCTCCATGAGGTTGAACTTGGTGTGGAGGCGTCCGGCGGTATCTATAATGAGGATATCCGTCCCGCGGCTTTTGGCCGCCTGCAAAGC
Source organism: Dehalococcoidales bacterium (assembly GCA_028714335.1). Classification (GTDB taxonomy): domain Bacteria; phylum Chloroflexota; class Dehalococcoidia; order Dehalococcoidales; family RBG-16-60-22; genus RBG-13-51-18. The sequence goes on along the minus strand of JAQTMM010000079.1, from coordinate 5,277 downwards.
GTCGTAAACCACCGCGCCGGGATCGGCATTGGGCTGGTGGGCGATAACGTCCACCCCTACCCTTTCCCCTTGCTTCTTAAGCTGGTCAATGGCGGCGGCACGGAAAGTATCCGCCGCGGCGAGGAGAACGTTCTTGCCCTCTTTCTTGTAAGCGTAAGCCAGCTTGGCGATGGAGGTTGTTTTACCGCTGCCGTTAACGCCAACGACGAGCATAACCTCGGGCGGGACGGCAACGGCGGGGGTTTCGGCGGGGGGAACAGCAAGGATTTTGGCCATCTCCTCTTTAAGCAAATCGCGGACGTGAGAGCCGTCGAGCTTTTCAGCGGCGGCGCGCTCTTTAACAACGTCAATGAGTTTGGTGGTGGTCGCAACACCAACGTCGGCGGAGATGAGCAGTTCTTCCAGTTCTTCCCAGACCTCTTTATCGATGGAGGCGCGGTCAAAGAGGGACATGGCTTTGCCGAACCATGATTCGCGGGTAGATTTAAGGACTTTTTTGAAGATATTGATGAGGAACCTCCAAACCGATTCGTTATAAAATATTTTTTTATTTTAGCTTCAAATTGTGCTATTCGTGTTTAGTTTTATGTTAAGTTTCTGCAACTTTTGATAATAAGGACATAGTCCTGTTTATAGTATATAAGAGATGGGGGTAAAGGGGAAGGGGATGATGTCCTTCCCTTCGGCAAGCTCAGGGTAAACTATCAGCTCAAGATAAAGGGGAGGAAATTACTCCTCCCCTTTTTTTCTTTTTTAGTAAAATCGTCAGGCGGCGACGCCCTTGCGTTTTGGCTTGGTTTCTTTAAAGCCTTTGCCGGGTTTGATAAGCAGGACCGGGATATCGGTGTCCTTAGTGACTTTAGCTGAAATATGGCTCATATCCCACTTGCTGATTTTAGATTTGCCGGTGCTGGCCATAATAATAAGGTCGGCGTCCTTTTCTTTGGCGAAGCGGACAATCTGACCGGCGGGGTCGCCCATAAGGACAGTGGCGGTGACCCTAAAGCCTTTGCGCTCCAGCTGTTCGGCTTTGCGGCAAAGATAATCGTTGGCAGTCTTTACCATCTTGCCAAAAGCGACTGGCACTTCCTGCAAGCCGTATTCGTAAACGTCGAACAGGATGGTAGCCTGGGCGGCGGCCGCGGCGGGTAAGCGCATGGCGACGGGCTTTTCCGGGACGAAAGGAGTCTGGACTTTGTTTTGCCCGACCCTGCCTTTAATCATCTCGGTAACAGAAATAAGGTAAATATCGGCGGTGCTGCAGCCTTTGGCAATGGACTGGAGATGGGGAAGGGCCAGTTCGGCTAAATCGGAACCATCCAGGGGAACAATAACTCGTTTATACATATCAGCCTCCTAAAAGCTCGGTTTATTAATAGTCCAATAATAACAGGAAAATCAGGCGTCAGCTATGATAAAGGTCTCAAAGTATTGAGTTATGACGGAATAAATGTTAGATTGAAAAAGTTATGAGTGATATTAAGAAAGTATACGCAGTTTACGTTAGCCCCACCGGCACCACAGAGAGAGCGGTTTTAGCAGCGGCGGAGGGGACGGGACGGCCATATGAGAAGATTGACCTGACAACCTATCAGGCGCGGCAGGGGTTTAAGCGTTCTTTTGGCCCGGATGAACTGGTGATAGCCGGCATGCCAGTCTACGGCGGGCGGCTGCCGATGAAGCTAGATGACTTTTTTACCGGCTTAATGGGCAACGATGCACCGGCGGTGGCGCTGGTGATGTACGGCAACCGCGAATACGAGGATGCGTTAATCGAGATGAAGGTTAAGCTGGAGGGGCGGGGCTTAAAAGTGATAGCCGGGGCGGCGTTGGTGGGGGAACACACCTTCAGTAAAAACATCGCGACCGGACGCCCTAATGCCGATGACCTGCAAATCGCCAAAACTTTTGGGCAGAAGGCGGTTAAGGGAATAGATAAAGCGTTAACAGGCACGCTAAAAGTTAACGGCAATTATCCTTACACAGCGCCGGGATTTAATCCGGCTTATCCAAGATACCTGACCAAGCACGCCGTCATTATTACAACGGAGAACTGCACGCGGTGCGGTCTTTGCGCGGAGAACTGTCCCTGGGGCGCGATAGAGATTGACGACGAGGTTAGTTACGACCCACTAAAGTGCATGCGGTGCTTCCGATGCATTAAGTACTGTCCGTCTAATGCGAAGAAGATTTTAGACCTGAAATTCTACGAGTATAAAAAGGGGTTTGAGGAGAGGCTGAACGCGCAACGTAAGGAGCCGGAGCTATTTTTTAGTGAATAGCTTTTAGTTTTTCTATACTCACCCCTACCCCTCTCGCTAACGCACTCGTTGGGGGAAAGAAAGGGTGACTGGATACCGGCTTTCGCCGGTATGGTTTAACAAGAAAAAATACCCTACTTGGAGAGCTAAACAAAATCCTTCTCTAACTCTCCTCCTTCGGCTTCGCTCAGGACAGGCTCTTACGAAGGGGAGAGAAGGGCTGGTTGAGACGAGATTCTTCCCCTTCGACAAGCTCAGGGTCAGAATGACAGAGGCTTTAGCCGCTTTGGAGTTCTTGCAAGATAATCCGCGCGGCGGATTTGTCTAAGGGTTTGTTGTTGTTGCCGCATTTGGGGCTCTGCACGCAGGACGGGCAGCCGTCCTCGCAGGGGCACTCAGCGATAACGCGCAGGGTAGCCTGCCACAAGTCCTCTATCATGTCGTACCCCTTTTCCGCAATGCCGATGCCGCCGGGGTAGGCGTCGTAGATAAAGACCTCGGCTTTGCCGGTATCGGGGTGCATGGGGGTGCTAACGCCGCCGATATCGTTTCTATCGCACAGGGCAAAGAGGGGCAAGATGCCGATAGCGGCGTGCTCGGTGGCGTGAAGGCCGCCGGGGAAGTCCTGGCCTTTTTCGGCGATGCGGATGGAAGCGCGCTGGGGGATATCAAACCAGAGCGCCACGGTGTTAAAGCGGATGGTGGGGAGGTCTAAAGCTTCCTCGCCGATAAGCTCCTCGGAGAACTGGCGGTACTTCTTAAAGCCGACGACGTCAATGGTAACCTCAACGTCTCCAACGCTAACGTCAACGGTACCGACTTTTTTAGTAGCGCGCACCTTAAGCACGTGCAGGTCGTGGATTTCTTTAGTCTGGGTGTAATAATTAGCTCGGGTCGGCTCGGCGTAGGCGACCTTGTTTGTTAAATCCAACTTGGTAATCAAATAAGGTTCGCCCTGATGCAGGTAGACAGCACCGGGGTGAATCTGGAAGAAGGCGACGGAGCTTTCCACCGTTTCCATCAGCGAGCCGGTGGACATATCAACGACGGCGTAGTCCTCGCCGGAAGATGAACGGATATTTATCTTGGAGGCGGGGGAAGCAATGGAGGGAGCGAGATACCATTTGTTGCGGCGCAAGCGCAACTCACCTTCCTCCACTAAAGCGTTACGCTCTTTGATAAAATCGTCGTCACCTAAAATATGTTTGTCCTTTTCATCTAAAGGCTTTTCCCAGGCGGCGCAGAGGAGGTGGTCTCTTAAGATATAGTGGTTGGCGGGATTGACTAAAACGTGCTCGAAGCCCCGCTGAAAAAAGTCGCGCGGGTGGCGCATAAAATACTGGTCGAGGGGGTTATCCCAGGCAACCAAAAAACTTAAAGATTCTCCCTGGTCACGGCCGGAGCGCCCTGCCTGCTGCCAGGTGGAGGAAATGGAGCCGGGGTAGCCATCAAGTATGGTGGCTTCCAGCCCGCCGCTATCAATCCCCAACTCTAAAGCGTTGGTCGCCACCACGCCCAGCAGTTTACCCCCAAAGAGTTCCCGCTCGATTTTACGGCGGTCTTCCGGCATATAGCCGCCGCGATAAGGCATAACCAGCTTGGAGAGCTTGTGGTCTTCTTCCTTAAGGCAGTCGCGGGCGTAGATATAAATCAGCTCGGCGAGGCGGCGGGTGCGAGTAAAGGTTAAAGTGCGCGAGCCCTGCAGCATCAGCTCGGTGAAGATATTGGTGCTTTCCCAGTGGGCGCTACGCCGGGCGGTTTTCTTTTCGTCGATAAGGGGGGGATTCCAGAAAACAAAGTCCTTCCAGCCCCGCGGCGAACCGTCTTCGGTAACAACCTCGCAGGGGAGGCCGGTCAACCCTAAAGCGTGGTCGCCGGGGTTGGCGACGGTGGCAGTGCAGAGGATGAACTGGGGGGCGGAACCATAAAGCTCGCAGAGGCGACGCAGCCTCCTTAGGACACAGGCAACGTGCGAGCCGAAAACGCCGCGGTAGATATGAGCCTCGTCAACGACGACGTATTTAAGGTGGCGCAAAAGCGTGGACCACTGCTGGTGGTTGGGCATGATGCCCACATGCAGCATGTCGGGGTTCGTTAAAATGATGCGCCCGTGTCTTCTAATATCCGCCCGCTCCGTCCGGGGGGTATCGCCGTCGAAGGTGGACATAGCCTCGGGGGATAAGAGGGCGGGGGAGAAAAACTCGTTAAGCTTACGCAACTGGTCCTGGGCGAGCGCCTTGGTGGGGAAGAGATAAAGCGCGCGGGTGGCAGGCTCGGTAAGCATTGCTTGCATGACGGAGATGTTATAGACCAGCGACTTGCCGGAGGCGCTGGAGGTGGCAACGATAACGTTTTTGCCAGCGCGGACGTGGTTGACCGCCACCGCCTGATGCGAGTAAAGGCGTGAAAGGTTATGCTCGTCCAGAGCGGCCTGCAGGGCAGGCTCCAGAGGCTCATCAAGCTTGCCGTAGACAGGGCGGCGGGGATTAATATGCTCGATGTGGGTAATCTGGTCCTGGTAGCCCTTAAGCCCGCGAAGGTGATTAAGAAAAGCCTGAATTTCCATGGTCGTAGTTAAAAGCTATTTTGTGATTTTGTTACCGTCTTTGTCGGTCAAGGTATAGGTATCGACAAACATCAGGTTTTCGAAGATGATGGGTTTGGCGGGGTCGTTTACCTTCTTAAAGTTGAGCGGACAATGCCAGAGCCCGCCCACAATGTGAATCATGGTAGAAGAAGTGAAGGTAAATTTTTCCAGGTGTTCAGCATCGTCACCCATCCAGAATTCGACTTCACCGCCGAGCTCAAGCATGTTAGTAGCGTCGCCGCCGATGAACATGAGGAACTCATCCCAGTCATGCACGTGGGGCTTGGGCGCCATTTCAAAGGCCGTGGTTATCGGCACCCAGGAAAGCGAAAACGGCGGATGCCCGGGGGCTTTTACCTTGCCCTTGCTCAATACGAGCGCCGGCTGGGTGACTTGCTTGTGGAAGTCGGTGGGATAGGACTTGTGCCA
>JAQTMM010000078.1 GCA_028714335.1 Dehalococcoidales bacterium | reverse complement strand
TTTTGCACTACAACAATCTGTCCGGCAGTGAAATAGGGAGTGGAGAAGAGCATTTCCTCGGCTCTTGCCGGGGTGATGGTGATGCATGAAATAGCGCAAGCATACGTTCCTTGAGCCATACCAGCCAGTAAAGGATCCCAGCCTACATTGACGAACTCAATGTCAAGATTAGCCTTTTCGGCAATGGCATTCATCACGTCAATATCAAAGCCCACAATTTCGCCGGTTTCGGTATCAACGTATTCGAAGGGTGGGTAGGTTGCATCCGTAACGACCTGGATTTTCAAGGGGGTCGAACTGCAGGACACTGACGCTACCATCAGGGAACCAAGAACGACCAGGATTAGACCGAGTAAAAGAAACTTTTTCATTAATCCCTCCTAAAAATTTGTTTTTTACTCTGTTCCATCATAACAAAATTGGATAATTTTTAAAAGTAAAATTTAAATAGGACAATCGCGCTATCAAAGGACTGATGCTATATAGGCGCCCAGCTGAAAACGCCGTTTATTTGCCGGATATAGCCCAGGCCAGGAAATGTGAAGTGTGTGGCAAAGACAAAGGTGCCGTCACGGGCGGCATCGGCGAGGATTTTGGCGCGGGTTTTTATAGCCCCGGCGGGGGTGACGTCAAAAGCGGCCAGGCAGGCGGGGTCGGCAAACTCGCGGGGTGAATGGATGATGTCGCCAATACATAGCAGCCTTTCACCTTGGGACGATAAGTCTACCATAACGTTGCCGGGGGTGTGCCCATGGGCGGGAACCAGCGTAATACCGGACAGTATCTCACAATCAGACGCCACAACATCAAAGCGGTCGTGGAGGGGTAAAAGGTACTGGCGGGCGTGGCGGTAAAAGCCGTTCTGCGTCTCGTTATCGCCGGGCGGGGACTTTATATAGTCCCATTCCTCGCGGGTGATGATATAACGGGCGTTGGGGAAAACGGGACTCCCATCCTTTTTAAAAGTGCCGCATACATGGTCGATGTGGCCGTGGTCGAAGATGATGGTGTCAATATCTTCCGGCTTTCGCCCTACCGTTTTCATATTATCAAGTAAAAGGCCGGCGGTTCCTGTTGAGTTCTCGCCAAAGCCATTATCAATAAGAATTTTACGCCCCTCCGCTTCAATAAGGATGCAGTTAAGGCCAAACGTTTCATCAGGGTCAATCAGGCAGCCGTCGCTAAAAACGGTGCAGTTAAAATCACCAACGGTCAGGTTATAAGCAGTATCGGGCATAATTAATTCCTTTGGGTTATCGTTAGAATTCGTGTAAATGTTTTAGGGAACGGCGGTCATGGTTCCGGTTTGAGAGGTATCGTATCCCCTGACCTCATCGATGACTTTCTTGAACTCTTTACTATTAATAATTTCCAGCATCGGGGCAAAACGCTCGCTGTTGTAGTTAGCCATGGGCATGACCAGGTCATAACGTTCACGGAACATGGGCAAAAAGTCCAGCCCGCAACTATTAGCCGCCGCTTCAATGCCCAGCCCAACATCAGCGTCCCCGCGGGCGATATGAGAAGCCACCGCCAGGTGAGTGTTAAACACATTATTATAGCCTTTGATTTTGGCAGACGGAATACCCTGTGTTTTTAACTGGAGGTCCAGTAAAACGCGTGTGCCCGACCCTGTCTGACGGTTAACAAAAATAATATCGCGGCGGCTTAAATCATCAAGGTTATTTATCTTTTTAGGGTTGCCTTTATTAACCATCAATCCCTGGATGCGGTAGGAAAGATTGACAATAGCCAAATGTCTGCCCGGGAGGATTCTTTTAATATAAGGAAAATTATATTCGCCGGTTTCTTCGTCCAGCAGATGCGTGCCGGCCATATCGGCTCTTTCTTCCTGCAGAGCGATAAGACCGCCCAGGCTGCCGGCATGGGTTACATCCGTTTCCAGATTAGCGACTTTTTGCCGGAGTAAATCAAGCAGGATATTGAGCGCCAGGTCGTGACTGCCGACGATGCGAATGACATTCCTTTTTTCCTGCACGACAGCCGCCTCTACGGTTTTATTGGCCTCGGACCGCCGCTCCTCGCGCCATCTTTCCAGACTTAAATAAAAAGCGGCTTCAAGGTCTTCGGGGCTGAAGCCCTGGCTAAGCGATTTGATAATATCTTCGTTCATGCTTTCCAGCAGTTTTTTCTGACGCCCCGCCTTAACATCGGAGACAATGTCCTGGGGCTTAACGTTGGTGCCGCCGCCGCGCCGGGAGATTAAAATCTGCTCCTGCTCCAACTGAAGGTAGGAACGGCAGACGGTATTAGGGTTGACGTGAAGCATTTGAGACAAGCGCCGGATAGACGGCAGACGGTCGCCGGGTTTTATCTGCTCCGTAGCGATAAGCTGACGCAGCTGCTCGGCTATCTGCTGATAAATAGGCGTAGCAGATTGATTATCAAGCTTTATATCAAGTTCTTCCATACTTTTACTAATACAAGTATAAACCAGAATACGGCAAGTATACCAGATTAAGGTAGTGAAGTAAATTTGGTAAATAAACAAAAAAGGGTGCAGGGTATTGACAATAGAACATTTGTTCTATATAATATAGCTGCCATGAAAATACTATGCGTTTTACTGCCCCATTTCGCCTGGCGGTGCGAGGCGCGGAGGAATCCAGCGCTAGAAGGCCGGGCGGCGATAGTCATCCAATCCAAAGACCCCGCCAGCTCGCAAAAGCTGGTGGTGGACTGGTCGCCGGAACTGGAAGGACTAACCCGCGATATGCCCCTCCAGCAGGCTTTAGCCCGCCACGACAGCGCCGACCTGATACCCGCTGACCTCCCCTATTACCGCTCCGTCTTTAAGGAGATACTGGACGGGCTGGAGCAGGTAAGCCCGCTGGTGGAGGGCGGCGACCCGGGCTGCGTTTACGTAGGCGCGGACGGGCTGCACCTGATTTACCCCAACGACGCCGCTTTGATTAACGCCGCGAGGGACGTGACGGCGGACTTTACACCACAGATGGGGATAGCGGGTAACAAGTTCCTGGCGGCGCTGGCGGCACAGCAGAGCCAGCCGGACGACTGCAAGATTTTCTGGGGGGACGCCGCGTCTTTCCTTAAAGACCTGCCCTGCGACGTGCTGCCGGTGTCCGTAAAAAGCAAGGGCAAGCTGCGCGACTTCGGCATCCGGCGGCTGGGGCAAATAGCCGCGATGCTGCCGGGGCCGATGCAGTCGCAGTTTGGGCTGGAAGGCAAGCGCATCTGGGAGCTGGCACAGGGCATTGATAACACTCCCCTCCTCCCCCGCTTTATGGAGGAGGTCATCGAGGAAAGCGCCACGCTGCCGTCAATCACCGTCTCGATGGACGCCATCGTCACATCGGCGGAGGCCATCCTGCTGCGCATCCTGCCGGATATCATACGGCGGGGCTTCGGCATCCGCAACCTTACGCTGTGGACGCGCACCTGGAACACGGAGAACTGGGAGCGGGAGATTAACTTCAGGGAGCCGGCGATGGACGTCAAGGGCATCGTCGTGCGCCTCAAGCGCGCTTTAGAGGACTACCCCCAACCCGGCCCCGTCGAGCAGGTGGGACTAAGAGTCAACCGGCTGGGCTATCCGCTGGGGCGGCAGAGAAACCTCTTTGCCGACATGCGCGCGCAGGAGCATCTGGCGGACGACATCAAGCAGTTGGAGCTTAAACTGGGCAACCCCCAGATATATAAGGTAAAGGAAGTGGAGCCGTGGTCAAGGATACCGGAAAGACGGTACGCGCTGACACCTACAAGCCGGTAAACACGCCGGAAGCACTCAAGGTGAAAGAGGACGCTCTGGGGCTGCCGGTGGCGGTCAAGCTAAAGCTGCGGGAGGCGGTCATCTCGATAGAGGACAGGTGGCGCATTGACGACGAGTGGTGGCGCGCCGAGCCGGTCTCGCGGCTTTATTACAATGTGTTACTGGCATCCGGCCAGCGGCTGGTGCTTTATAAAGACCTCGTTGGCGGGGGCTGGTACGAGCAGGAATACTAAATTATAAAAGGGAGAAAGAAAATGGAAAAAATGATTGCCTACTGCGGACTGGACTGCACAGCCTGCGACGCCTTGAAAGCTACGCGGCAGAACGACGACGGCCTGCGCCAACAGGTGGCGGAGAGGTGGACTAAGGAATACAACTACCCCTTTAAGATTGAGGAAATCAACTGCGTCGGCTGCATCCCTACCAAAGGCGCGCACATCGGGCACTGCAACATATGTGAAATAAGGAAGTGCGGGCAGGAAAAGGACGTCAAGAACTGCGGCTGGTGTGACGATTATTCCTGCGAGAAGACGGAAGCCTTCTTTAAGATGGTGCCGGACTGCAAGAAAACACTGGACGCGGAAAAACAGTCGAGGGGATAAGGGGAGAGGTCATTGCGAGTCCTTCCGTAGAAGGATGTGGCAATTTCTAAATTGAGTCAAGACAATGATTGGGATTGCCACGTCGCTTCGCTCCTCGCAATGACAATTTTACAATGACATTTGATTTGGTGAACCATCATGTACGCCGAGCTTCATTGCCACAGCTATTACTCCTTCCACGACGGAGCATCGTCGCTGGAAGAACTGATGCTGCGCGCCAAGGAGCTAGGCTACCGCGCTTTAGCCATTACCGACCACGATAACCTGTGCGGGGCGATGTGCTTCGCGCAGTTAGCCAAATCATTAGAGATGCACGGGATAATCGGGGCGGAGGTGACGCTGGAGGGTGGCTATCATCTAACCCTCCTCGCTAAAGACGGCGGGGGCTACAAAAACCTCTCCCGCCTGATTACCGCCGCCCAGAACTCCGGCGAGCGTAACGACCCCGCCCTGCCCCCTAACCTCCTTCGGGAGCACGCGGCGGGGTTGATTGCGCTTTCCGGCTGTCCGCGGGGGGAATTGGGGCAACTGGCGGCAACAAACCGCCTTGCCGAAGCCAGAAGACTGATAAAACAGTACCTGGAATGGTTCGGGACCGACAACTATTATATAGAACTCCAGCAGAATTTAGCCTTTGGGGACACGGCGCGCAACATCACTTTGCTAAAGCTGGCGGGGGAAACGGGGGCTAAAGTAGTTGCCACAGGGAACGTGCACTACCACGTTAGAGAACGCCACCAACTGCAGGACTGCCTGGTGGCGGTGAAAAACTGCAAGAGCCTGGAAGAAACCCACCAGGAAAGACGCGCCAACTCCGAGTACTACTTAAGACAGATTAATGAACTGCAAAGCCTCTTCCACCACTGCCCGGAGGCTTTAGAGAACACCGTCAAAATTGCTGAACGGTGCACGTTCGATTTAACCACCGACCTGGGCTATATCTTCCCCGACTACCCCACGCCGGAGGGCTTTACGCCGCAGACCTATTTGGAAAAGCTGTGTTACGAGGCGGCGGTAAGGCGTTACGGGGCGGTCACGCCCGCCGTGCAAAAACGCCTCGACGAGGAGTTCGCCTTGATAAAGAAGTACAGCCTGGCGGGCTTCCTCTTGATGTATCACGAGGTCATTAAACTGGGAAGGGAGGTGATGATAGACCTGGGCCTAAGCGACCCCTCCCTGACGCTGGAAGAGAATCCGCCGGGGAGGGGGCGCGGCTCATCGGTGGCGCTGCTGGCGGGCTACCTCATCGGGCTATCGCACATCGACCCGCTGCAGTACAACCTCTCTTTAGAGCGTTTCCTCCCCGCCGACACGATGTCGTCCGTGCCGGATATAGATTTGGACTT
>JAQTMM010000077.1 GCA_028714335.1 Dehalococcoidales bacterium | reverse complement strand
TATGCTTCGTGATTTCAATACCGTTCAGTTTCGGGTCGTCGTAGTTCAAAATGGCTACGTCCGGAGGGTTGGACTCAATCAGGGATAAAGCCTCTTCGTTACTGGTGGTTTCACCAATAACGTCAACATCTTCCTCGCCGGAAAGAATGAAGTGAATGCCCTCTCTGAACAGTACTTGAGGTTCAGCTAAGAATACTTTTGTTTTAATCATTTACGTAACTGCAGCAACTCTTTGTGGGATAGTACTTATTTCCTATATATAATGTAGCATATTGCTATAAAAATGCATCTAATGAAACGTAAAGAAAACATAAAGAAAGCATAAACTTTTAATAAAGAAATGGATATTTGTTCGTAGAAACAGGCGGCGGATTAGGGTGTGCGTTTTAATTGCTGGGGCGTGTGAATTTATAGCCGATGCCGTGTTCGGTGGTGATGATGGACGGCGAATCGGAGTTATCGCCCAGTTTTTGGCGCAGGTGCTGGATGTGCACCCGCAGCAAGTCCCTGGCGTCCACATAGGTGTCGCCCCAGACTTTCGCCAGCAGGCTGTCGTGTGATAGTATCCGGCCCTCATTCCTTATCAGGTGATAAAGCAGCTTTCTTTCGGTCGAGGTCAGTCTCACTGCTTGCCCGTCCAGCGTCACTTCATTGCGCGCAAAATCCACCGATAACTTTCCGGCGATAAAAGGCTTCTCATCATCGGTGACGGATAGTCCCTGTGAGCGGCGTAGTACCGCCTGCACTCTGGCGATGAGTTCTATGTGGCTGAATGGCTTGGTGATATAGTCGTCGGCGCCCAGTTCCAGCCCTTTGGCTACGTCGGTGTCTTCGCCCCTCACCGTCAGCATGATTACCGGCACTTCGGAAAAGCGGCGGATTTCTTTTAATACCTGGTAGCCGTCTATGTCCGGCAAACCGATGTCTAATATGATAACGTCGGGACTTTCCGTTTCTACCAGCTCCACGCCCTTTTTCCCGTTGGCGGCGGAAATTACGGTGGTGCCGCTCCAGCGCAGTTGGAAGCATAATGAAACGACTTCAATTATTCCGCTGTCGTCTTCTATTACTAGAACCTTCATATTGCTCCTTATTGTTTGGTTGCTCATACCGTCCGTCGCAGTGGCACGAAGAAGAAAAACTTACTACCCATCCCCGTGTCGCTTTCCACCCAGATTTTGCCGCCGTGCAGCTCGATTACCTGTTTTGATAACGCCAGCCCCAATCCCAGGCCGGGATGGTGTTGCCGGTCGGAATTAATGCGGCTGTAAGGCTTGAACAGCCTATCCTGCTGGTCTTTGGGGATGCCGATTCCGTTGTCCGTAACTTGCACTACCAGCCCGTTGTCTTGTGGGCCGGCTTTAATCGTTATTATACCGCCGGTCGGGGTGAATTTGGTGGCGTTATTTAACAAATTTAATAGTACCTGTTCCAGCCGTGGTCCGTCGCCTTGCATAATGGGGAGAGATTCCGGTAGTTCGCTTTTCAGCTGCTGCTCTTTGTTGCGGACAAGCGGGCTGATTTGCAGACATGTCCCCAGGATGAGTGACTTCATATCAACCGGCTCGAACTGCAGTTGAATTCTGCCGCTGCCCGTCTTGACGATTTCCAGCAGTTCCGCCAGTCTTGTTTCCAGTGAATTAGCGTTGCGGATAATCGTCTGGATGAGTTTACGTTGTGGCTCGTCGGTGGAGGTTTGGAGTTGTTCCTCTAAAAGTCCAGAAGCGGCGATGATTGATGTCAGCGGTGTCTTAAGTTCATGGCTAAGCGTATCTATAAATCTTGGCCAGTCTTCTTCTCTGGTTTCCATGTTACCGCCTTAAAACGGAATTACAGATTACTGATTAACTTAAATGTAACACGTTTTTCTCAAGGTAGCAAGTGAAGGCCCTTAGATAAATCCGTGTACCTTCGCGTTGTGTGCGGCGGTGTTTTGATTATTGTTGTTCTTGTTCTTTGGTTATTCCCCGGGAAATGCTTTTCAGTAGACTAAGGATGCCGATGACAGCGCGCTGTATTTCTGGCGGCTCTTCGGCCAGCATACGGGCTACGTACGGGTCCAGTTGGCGGACGTTGTAATGCGCCCCATTTTCCGCCACCCCGGAAGTCTGCGGCGTTAAAAAGCCGGCCAGGGTGAATAACTCGTCTTCGTTAAAGCCAAGCGGTTTGGCTATTTTTCGCAGTATTCGTGCCGATGGGAACCGCTCGCCTCTCTCTATGCGGCCCAGATGCGACGAAGATACTTTGGATTCGGCGGCAAGTTCCTGTAGCGTTAGGGGTACGTTGATTCTTTGTTGTTTGAGGATTTTACCCAAGTCGGAATTATTTGTAGTCATAGTAGTTATCATTATAGTTTGCCATTTGGCAAATGTCAATTAATGTAACAGTTACACTTTCTTTATTCTGTCCGTTTTTTGGCTTTTTATCGGTGGGCAGTCTGGCAGCTTCTGGCATACATAACTCGCTTGACAGTTATCCTCGCGCCAACTACAATAATAAAGTACGTTTTACGTTACCAAAAAGGCTTGGTAACTAACGTCTTTTTGGGGTCGGTCTCTGTATCGGCGAGTCGCCCCAATAATATTGACCACAAAACACAAGAAGGGGAGTGATGTTACTTGGCAGAGGTCACACCGGGTGCGGACGAGAGCTTCGATAGCCTACTCAAGCGCTTTAACAGGAAGGTCCAGCAGGACGGTATCCTGGCGGAATTACGCCGCCACGAGCACTATGAAAAACCGTCCATAAAACGCAAGCGCAAAAAGGCAGCTAAAAAGCGCGGTTCCGCCAAAAGCACGAGGAATTTCCGCCGGGCGTCCCCGCGTTAGTCTTTACATAATACTGTAATCAACTTATTGGCAGGACAAATGTCGGAATCGGAATTACAACAGAAAATCACCGAGGACATGAAGCAGGCGATGAAATCCGGCGACGCTGTAAAGCGCGATACGCTGCGTATGCTGCTGTCCTCTATCAAGAACGCCGAGGGCGCCAAGCTGGCCGCTTTAGACGAGGGCGAAGTGCTTTCGGTTGTCTCTAAAGAAGTCAAACGCCACGTGGAGAGTATTGACGCTTTTAAAAAGGGCAACCGCGATGACCTCGTGGCTAAAGAAGAAGCGGAGCTTAAGATTCTGCAGTCCTATATGCCCGAGCAGTTAAGCCGCGACGATATCGTCAAAATAGCTAAAGAAGTTGTAGCCGCGGTAGGCGCCGCCGGCCCCGGCGATAAAGGCAAGGTCATGCAGCAGTTGATGCCCAAGCTCAAAGGCAAAGCCGACGGTAAAGTCGTCAACGAAGTTGTCATGGAGCTGTTGGGGCAGTAAAGCTCTGGTTTAGAAAATTGAAAACCTCCGGGTTAAAAACCGGAGGTTTTTTATTTCCCCACCGCCTTTTCCAATTCCCCGCACAACCTCTCCACCCCCACCCCCGTATCTATTACCGCCCAGGGCAGCTTTTGGCTGGTATCCCAGCGCTGATTACTAAAATAGTCAACGTCCAGATTGTTCTGCTCGGCAGCGCGCTTCCACTCCGCCAGCGATAGTTTTTTCATGTCCATCAGCGCCGCCGCCACGCTTTCGTCCCCCCGCGATAGCACCGCCTGCGCCTGGCTCCATGCCGGGCTTTCCTCGTTGAACTTGATGCCTTTTTGCGGCAGGTGGTTTTTCAAATAATCCAGCCGCTGTGTCAGCACGTCCTGCGGCGCCATCGGCAGCCACTGGAAGGGCGTGGACGCTTTAGGGACGAGCGGGGAGGCATTAACGACTATCCGCATCTGGCTGCCCTTTTGCTCCAGCCGGTCCTTTATCGCCAACGTCAACTTGATAATTTCTTCGATGTCCTTATCGGTTTCTGTCGGCAGCCCGATTACGTAATAAAGCTTTAATTGCGTGAATGGTTTGTCGGCAATCAGGTCAATCGCCTTGAAAATATCGTTTTCGTTGATGTCCTTATGAATAAGGTCTCTTAATCGCTGCGAACCCGCCTCCGGCGCTATCGTAATGGTTTGCACTTTACCCCGCGCCAGCTCTTTCACGATGCTTTCTGTCAGCGTGTCTATCCTTAATGAACTTATGGCGATTTCCGCGCCCATCTCGTTCAGCCCTGTCAATATCTCGTTAATCTTCGGATGGTCGGTGACTGTCGGCCCCAGCAGCCCGATGCGCTTTCTAAACTTTAGCCCCGCCCGCGCTTGCTCCAGTATCTTTTCCGCTGACCGGAATCGCATCGGCGAATATATCCCGCTGACCAGGCAAAATCGGCAGCCCCGCGCGCATCCCCGCTCTACCTCGATTAAGTAAGAATCACCCAGTTCCGTATCCGGCGTTACCACCACCGACCTTGTTTCAAACTCGTCGAGGTTTTTTAAATATTGCCGGATGACCTTGTTCTCTGGTGGGTGAAGCGGCACGTAAACGCCCGGTATTTTCGCCAGGTTCTGCAGCAATGTTTCGCGTTTATCCCCGATGCTCTCCGTAAGTATCTGCATCAGTCCGGGCATTATCATCTCCGCGTCCCCGATGCAAAAAGCGTCAAAGAACGGTGCCAGCGGCATTGGATTGGCTGTAACGCATGGCCCCCCGGCGATGACTAAAGGGTATCTCTCATCCCGCTCCATCGCGAGTAGGGGAATGCCCGTTTCTTTGAGTATCTGAACGACGTTGAAGTAGTCCAACTCGTAAGAAATAGAGAAAGCTAGCACGGCAAAGTCTGTTAAAGGCCTCCCCGATTCGATAGCGGCGGGGGCGTTTTTCTCCTTGGTGTCAAGGAATACCCGCTCGCAAACCGCTTTGGGGTTGTTGTTCAGCAGCCAGTAAACAGCCTGCACGCCCAGGTTGGACATGCCCAGGGAATATTTGTTGGGATAAACCAGCGCGATTGGCAGCCTGCCGCCCCAGTCTTTAACGATGGCGCCTTCCTCGCGGTATTCGCGGGCGCTGTATCTGCCCTTCGTTTGCCTGCGCTCGTTCCCCATTAACTCATCTGTTTATTTGATGAATCTTTCCAGCAGTCTTTAAGGAATCTTGGATTAACTTCAATTACCATATCGGCGGCGGCGCGTAATTCCTGTGATGTATTCTGCTTGCCGAACAGGGCGACTTCTACATGCTTGCCGTTGTCTTTAACCGCCTGGACGGCTCCCGCGAAGTCGTTATCCCCCGCCACCAGAATCGCCACATCGTAATTGCCTTTGTAGGCGTGGGTAATCATGTCCGTGGCAAGCTGTACGTCCGTTCCCTTTTCGTAGGGCGGCACGCTAGGCCAGTTGGTATAAACCAGTCGCCCCAGCCTTAGCTCGGTGTAGGGAATGGCTTTAATGCCGTTGAAAAATGCCTGCTGCTGTTGATAAAGATCCGGTTCTTGCTTCTGCCCGACCTTGGCGTTGTAGTAATAGATCCTGATGAGCTGGCGTTTGCGCAGCAGCTTGTTGCAGAATCTCCTTAAATCCAGGTCGAATCGATTGAAATGGGCTTTCAGTGAGTGGTAAAGATTACTACCGTCAACAAAAATCATCACCCTCTCCCCCATATCACACCTCCTAATTTATAATGAAAGTAAAATGTTTTAATACCTATATTATATCGTCTTTATGTTAATTTTGCATTAGGTTGCTGAAAATATTTGGTCAAATAGCACAAATCAATTGCCCGCACTACGAGGCGGATGTTATAATTGGCACGTAATCTGGCATGGCCGGAAAGTGTGGAGTTAGCTATGAAATTGACCCGTGAA
>JAQTMM010000076.1 GCA_028714335.1 Dehalococcoidales bacterium | reverse complement strand
TGGTGGGCGGTACAGGACTCGAACCTATGACCCCCTGCGTGTAAAGCAGGTGCTCTAACCAACTGAGCTAACCGCCCGTGTGGCGCGCTTGGTGGGATTCGAACCCACGACCTCAGCCTCCGCAGGGCCGCACTCTATCCAATTGAGCTACAAGCGCATTTTATATATTGGTGCCGAGGGGGAGATTTGAACTCCCACGCCCTTTCGAACACTACGCCCTGAACGTAGCGCGTCTGCCGTTCCGCCACCTCGGCACGCCTTTGTATTGTATCAGCAAAGAGGCTCGATTTTCAAGATTTACCCCAAAAAAGAGAGCGGCATTTCAAGGCCGCCCCCCTTTTGGCATTTCTTTTAATTTTTATTTATCGCTTCTAGGGCCAGTACAGCTTTTCCGCTTCCTTCTTAAGGTCGGCGCGGAAGTCCGGGTGCGCTATATTGATAAGGTCCAATGCCCTTTGCCGCTGCGTCTTGCCCTTAATGTGGGCGATGCCGTACTCGGTGATGACGTAGTCACTGATGGTTCTGGGAACGGTCACAATCGTCCCCTCGGCCAGCATCGGCGCGATGCGGGATATTTTCTTATCCCCGCTCCCCGCCGTGGACGGCATCACGGTGATGAACTTGCCGCCGTTGGAAAGGAATGAACCGATGGCGAACGCCGTTTGGCCGCCCGCCCCGCTGATGACCCTGGGGCCGACGGATTCGGCGGCTATTTGCCCGGCAAAGTCCACGCTGACCGCACTGTTGACGGCCACCATATTGTCATTGGCGGCAATGTTCCTCGAATCGAGACACCACTCGGCGCTGTGCAGCTCGAAGCATGGATTCATCGTCACAAAGTCCATGTCCTCTTTACTGCCGCCGCCACAGGCCGTCGCCACAGCAATGCCGTTCTTAAAGTTCTTGCGGCTGCTGTTGATAATGCCCTTCCGGATTAGCGGGATAATGCCGCGCGGCGTTGTTTCGGAGTGCCAGCCCAGGTCCTTGTAACTCTCGAAAGTCCCCAGGGTACAGCACCACTCGCTGGTGGAACCAACCCCCACTTGGAGGCAGTCGCGGTCTTTAATCAGCTCGGCTACGTAAGCCGCGATTTTCTTTTCCACCTCGCCGGCTTCTACGTTCTTCCTGCCCAGCAGGTCGGTGCCGCCCGGCGCTTTACCCGACGGGGTATGCTCCACGAAGTAATCAATCTCGTCCACGTGGATATAATTGTCGCCGTAAGTACGGATGAGGTTTTTATTGACCTCCGCCATCGCTACCTTGGCGCGGCGGATTTCTGTTTTCTTGGTCCACACCGATGCCCCAAAGGAGCAATACCCGTGGGAGTCGGGTTCGGAAACCTCAACCATCACCACGTCAGCGGGGCCCCTGTCCTCTTCGGTGAAGATAAAGCCCAGCCCGCCTATCGCCAGGTCGCAGCGTCGCTCGGCGATAATCTGCCGCACGATAGGCAACGGGAAGCCCACCTCAATTTTAAACGACATTTCAAACACCGGGTCGTACCAACCAAAGTCTCGTCCCGGCGTCCTTAAACAGAGTAATACATTCTCTATTTCACCCAGCCGCCCCGCCAGCGCCATGCCTAGCGCCAACGGCTCGTTGCCCTGTGTGAAGCACACCCTGTCGCCGGACTTAATGACGCTGACCGCTTTTTCCGGCGCCACTATTTTCTTCTGATATTCCTCTTGCCAGCCCATATTTTCCTCCTTCTTTACCATTCCAAAAACTTCAGGGAGGGAGAGACGCTTGGTCTCGTATCCCTCCCTGATAGTGTACGCTATTTAGTTCTGGTAGTGTTCTAGTATCTCACTGCCGAGCAGCGGCAGGTGAGGCAGCGTCTGGCTTCGTCAACGCAGGTCTTTTTGTCTTTGAAGCCAACGTTAATCTCGGTGAAGTTGCCCTTCCGCTTGGATGCCGCCGTAACCTCTGCCTTCAGCCTCGGTTCCTTGGAGTATTCGCGGAGGTGGAACTGAAAGGCCGGTTCGGTAACGTCCGCCAGAATCGGGGTCGGAGGAGCGGGTGGCAGGTCAACGCCACGCAGGTAGCAGTCAATGGCGATAGCGGCTTTCTTGCCGTCAGCCATTGCCTCAATCATCGTACCCTGGCCGCGGGCGACGTCGCCGCCGGCGAAGATACCTTTGACGCTGGTCGCCTGGCTGCGGTCCTTGGTCTCGATGGTGCCGCGCTTGGTGGCTTTGACTTTACTGGTTTTCATGAAGCTAAGATCGACTCTCTGACCGATGGCGGTAATCACCATGTCGGCTTCGATTGTCTTCTTTTTCTTCTCATCGTAGACCGGGGCGAACTGGCCGTTGGCGTTGTAGCAGGTGACGCAGGCCTTGAGCTCGACGCCCTTGACCTTGGGAGTTTTGCCGCCGGTGGTCAGGATGGACTTGGGACCCCAGCTCATGTCAACGTTGATGCCTTCTTCCATAGCCTGTTCGATTTCTTCAACTTGGGCAGGCATTTCTTCTTTGCTGCATTCCAGGCAGGTGGTGGTGACGCTCTCGGCGCCGAGGCGTAAAGCGCAGGTAGCCACATCCATGGCCACGCTGCCGCCGCCGATGACGACGACTTTCTTGCCTACGGCCTGTTTCTTGCCGAGGTTGACGTTCTTCAGGAAGGCCAGCGCCTGGACGACGCCGTCGGCGTTCTCGCCGGGGACGTTGAGTTTAGCGCTGTTCTGCGCGCCGGCAGCCACGAACACTGCTTTGTAACCCTTCTTCAGCAGGTCTTCGGGGGCTTTCACCGCGCTCTTGGTCTTGATATCGATACCCATCTTCTTCAGGGTATTGATTTCCCATTCCACGACTTTCTTGGGCAGGCGGTGTTCCGGTACGCCCAGTACCATCATGCCGCCGATGACGTCAGCCGCTTCGAATACCGTTACGGCGTAGCCTTTCTTAATCAGGAAGTAGGCAGCGGTCAGTCCGGCGGGGCCGGAACCGATGACGGCTACTTTTTCTTTCTTGGTGATGGGCATGTTTTCCGGCAGACACTGCGCTTTCAGATAATCGTACTGTCCGGTTAAACCGTTCTTCATCACGTGGTCGGCAACGAACCGTTTGATGTCGTTGATGGCAATGGGGTCGTCCAGCTTGCCGCGGTTGCATTCAGCCTCGCATTTGTGCGGGCAGACGCGACCCAGCACGCCGGGGAAGGGGGTGTACTGCTTTAGGTAGCGGTACGATTCTTCCAACTGTCCGCGGGAGGCCATCAGCACGTAAGCGTTGATATCCAGGCCGGCGGGGCAGGTGTTCTGGCATGGCGGCATGAAAGGCTCGGGCAGCGGCCGCAGAGCCTGCGCCATGTTGACGGTGTTCAGTT
The DNA here is from genome assembly GCA_028714335.1 of Dehalococcoidales bacterium. Taxonomy (GTDB): domain Bacteria; phylum Chloroflexota; class Dehalococcoidia; order Dehalococcoidales; family RBG-16-60-22; genus RBG-13-51-18. The sequence goes on along the minus strand of JAQTMM010000076.1, from coordinate 2,619 downwards.
TCGGGTCGTACTTTTCACGGCCGATGTTCGGGTTGACGGCGCAACGGATAGCCAGGCCGCGGTTGAACCGGGCGAGACAAACGTTGCAGCGTAAGCAGCGGGTGACCTCGTCAACTCTGCCGGTTTCCCATTTGACCGGTGTGCGCTGGTCGGCAACTAACTGGCGGCCCATCGTGATGGCGTCCGCCCAGCCTTTGCGCAGCACTTCTTCGGCAAGGTAGGGGTCATGCTGGCCGGGTACGATTAGAGGTATCTTAATTTCTTTCTTGAAATTCTTCGCGTGCTCGATGAAGCAGAATGGGTCTTGCGGGAAGAACCATTTACGAGCTTCGTAGGAGCCGTCGGAGAGGTGGATGTAGCTGGCGCCCAGCTCTTCGCACCACTTGGCTACCTGGATGAGTTCTTCCTCGTGGATGGCGCCTTCCATGTGCTCGTCACCGCTTAAGCGGATACCGAGACAGAAGTCCGCGCCGACCCTCTTACGGGAAGCAACCAGCAGGTTCTTCAGGAAGCGGAAGCGGTTCTCTAACGAGCCGCCGTATTCGTCCGTGCGCTGGTTGGAGCGCGGCGAAAGGAACTGGTGAATGAGGTAGCCGTGCGGGCTATGGAACTCAACGGCGTCGTAACCGCAGATTCTGGCGGCGGCTACGGCATCCGGGAATGTCCTCTCCATGTAGGCTATTTCTTCCAGCGTCAGTACCTTGGGTACGGTGGTCGCGCCCAGGGTCTGTTTCTTCGTTTCGTAGCCGCGGGGCATGATGCGCTGTTCGTAGTCCTGCGGGCGTTCCGAAGGAATCGCTGAAGGAGCTCCGGGGATTTCGCCGGAGGTCTTGGAAGACCCCTGACGCCCGAAGCTGGGGGTAATCTGGATGAACGCTTTAGCGCCGCACTGTTTGATGCCTTCTGCGAGGTTGCTTTGACCCTCGTAGTAGGAGCGGCCGCTGATGCGCGGGTTACCGAAGCTGGTCGTCTTGGCGCCCCAGTCGGTAGCGAAGGTACACTCGATGGTGATGAATCCGGCGCCGCCCTCCGACCGTCCGGCGTAAGAGTAGATACACTCTTCTCTAACGAAGCCGTTCTGGTCTGCGCCGCCGGTGGTGGTGCAGGAACCGCCGATTCTGTTTTTTATCTCTAGCGGCCCAAGCTTGATAGGTGAGAATAGAATTGGGAATTCCGACATATTTTCTCCTTTCCTTTTATGTCCTTTTTTTATTTAGCACGTCGCTTAGACGTATCGATTCCGAGCAGTTTGCCCAGGTTTTCTCCGAAAATCATCCTCTTGATTTCGTCGGTGACCGGTGCAAAGCCGTAGCCCTTCTGCAGGTCTTCCGGCATTTCAAAGTTTCTTAACCCAAGGGTGGCTTCGCGGAATAAACCGCCGGGGCCGTAGAAGTCGGTGCCCCAGACGATGCGTTCCGGTCCGGCGAACTGTATCGCCTCGCCGATGATTTCGGCCAGGCGACGTGGCGCCGCCCTATACCAGGGCATGATTAAGCTTAAGCTGATGTAAACGTTGGGATGTGATAAAGCGACCATATTCAGGTCGTGGCATAGAGGCCAGCCGGCATGGAAGGCGACGACTTTTAGGTCATAAAAGTCATTGACGACGTCATCCAGTAAAACCGGCAGGCAATACTTGGCTTTACCCGGCGGGCACCAGCTCCACCCGGTGTGGATGGAAACTACAACACCCAGCTCTTCACACCTCTTGTAGAAGGGCCATATCCTCGGGTCGTTAATGTAGGTATCTTCCGGAGGATAGAACTTGAATATCTTGCAGCCCCGTTCCTGTGCCAGGTAATCCAGTTCCCAGAGGACATCTTTCATATCCCTCTTGGCAAACGGGCCTACGTTGGGCTGGACGATTAGCCTGTCCGGGTATTTTTCCGCCGCCAGCAGCAGCTGGCCGTTGGTGGACCACTTGGTGGAGTAGCCTGTGGTTTCCATCATGCTTTCAGGCAGGATGCAGGCCATGTCCACGCCGTACCTGTCCAGGTAAACAATCAGCTGGTCTTCTTCGGATAAGTCCGATTTTTCGGCTTTAGTTGTCGGCGGCTCTTTCCAGTTACTGGTCACGTGGTGAGGCTTGGCGTTAAACGCTCGCGCGGTCTCCGCCGTGCCCCAGACCCACTTGCGGTACTCCGGAAAGTAGTTGAAGTATTTCTTGTTGGCCTCGCCGCTTAAATGGCATTCGACGTCTATCTTGAAATAGTCGTCCTTCACAAACTCCGGATATTTTGGTTTTGCCTCTGCCATTGTATTTACTCCTTACTCGCAGTCCGTAACTTTATTTCTTTTCCGGGCGGTAGCTGCGGAAGTACTTTGTTTTGTTCAGACGCTCTTCGTATTTCTCGTGCATCTTGTGGAAGGCTTCCCTCTCGCCCATGCTCTCGCGGTCGCGGATGAACATAAGCTCGCGCTCGTCTTCGCTGTACTTGAGGTTGGTGCTGAAGGTGTGGTAGAGGATAACCTCTTTGAGGTTGGTTAAGCCAAGGCGGCTAAGCATGTGGCGTCGGGCGAATTTGCCCATGACCACGCAGTCGCGCGGCAGCAGGGCGATGGCGGCAGCCAGGTTGTGAACCTCGTCCACCAGGTCGGCTTCGGGGACGGACTTGGTTA
>JAQTMM010000075.1 GCA_028714335.1 Dehalococcoidales bacterium | reverse complement strand
AAAGAAGGCGGAGCAAGCCAGCAGCACTACCACCAATATCCATAACGGTACTTGTGTTGCAATATCCATTACTGCCTCCTGTGTCACAATGTCCCGAGGGACATTTGTATGTTAGCAGAAGAAAAGAAGCACAACCAACACACCCCTATTTTACATTATTTTGAGATTATCGGCAGGTTACAGGTTTTTGGTACGGCGTTGGACCCTTTTGGTATTGACACCACGCCAGAAATACAAGACAATATATTGTGATACAAACAATCATCTTCGATCTGGACGATACGATAATCGTCTCTGACGTACCCTACCAAACCCTCTGGGAATCCCCGATAAAACACTACCAATCAAAACTCGGCGATTTGGAGTTCACCACCCTATATAAAGCCATCCGCGAATACGCCGCGTGGTACTGGAGCGACCCAGAGCGGCACCGCCAGGGGCGGCTGGAGCTGTTAAAGTACCGCCGTTTAGTTGTGAAAAACGCGATGGAAAAACTGGGATACTCCAACGAAAAAATAGCGTATAAAATCGCTGATGGATTTTCCGCCACAAGGACGGCGCATGAGGTGCTGGTGCCACGCGCTTTGGAAACGTTGGAGGAGTTAAGGGGGCGGGGTTTAAAGCTGGGGCTAATCACCAACGGCGGGCCAGACATGCAGCGCCCCAAAATAGACAAGTTCAACCTTGAACCTTACTTCGATAACATCCTCATCGAAGGGGAGTTCGGGTGCGGTAAACCAGACGAACGCGTTTTCCGGCACACGTTGGAAAAACTCAATGCCACGCCGGACGCCGCCTGGATGACCGGCGATGATTTAAACCGTGACATCGCTCCATGCAACGGGCTGGGTATATTCTCATTATGGGTAAACGTGAATGGAGACGGTCTGGCGCCGGACGCTAAAGCGCGTCCGGATAAAATCATTAAGAGCATTGCGGAAATACCGGCGATGCTTTAGACACAGTACTGAATATCCGCGTTGGGATAAACCGCCACGTTAGCCTGCCCGGTGAAGTCCTGCTTTAATATTTTTAACACATCATTCCACTTATCCAACATCACTAACCTATCGGTGTCCTCAAGGTAGTGACGGGCAGCAAGGTCGGGGTATTCATTAAAGAAGATGAGGTGTTTGACGCGGGGCGGGATTTTCTTCTGGAGTTTAAGCTTGCCGGCAATAGTATTACCGAAAGGACCCATCAGGTAATGCGTCGCCTGGCCTTCCGGTGCGTTGGCGATAAGCACGACATCGCCGCCATCTTTGACTGAAGAGAAGGCTATAGACAGCCCGGAAACAGCCTCGCTGGCTTTGGCGTAGGTGTTGGCAATAACGACGTCCTTATCTTTAGCCTGCGGCGTCAGGTAATGTTGCTTCGCTTCCTCTAATGCGGCGGCATAAACGGGGCGGGGCGAACCCGCATAAAGAGCAGTAGTCTCTCCCCAGGTATTAACTAAAGCATCAACTATCATGTCCAGCCCGACCATATCCACCGCTTCGTCAATATCACGGCGGCGCGGGTTATCAGTTAAAGCGCCCATACCGGATATAGTTTCGTTAAAGCCCCCACTGCCCCGGGGTGAGTGTAAAGCCAGCACGGTTTCATAAGCAGCAACACCCGGCACGACGATTTTACCGCCGCCGCTAAACCCGGCCATCTCATGCGGGACGATGGAGCCGACGACGATTTTAAGGTCACAGTGCATAACCTCGGCATTGATGTTAACTTTTGTGCCGCTGGTAGTAGTGCCGACGTAAACACAGTTATCAAACGGGTTATGGTTGTAAATCGGGAAACGCTTCAGGACGTCTTCGCCAAGCTTCTTCGCAAAATCCACTCTATCCAAAGCTCCGTGGCACCCGATGGCGACGATAAAACGTATCCGATTATCCTCGATATCGGCGGCGGCCAACTCCTCAAGAATGTGGGGAACGATTAAAGCGGTACGTGTCACCCGGGTCATATCGTCGAAGAGGATAGCGACTTCCTTTTTACCGCGGGCGTATTCCCTTAATGGCGCTATCTCAATGGGGTTGGCTATGGCGTTTTTTAAAGCGGTGGGATTGAGGGGTGGTTTGTTATAGCCCGCCATGTTGCATACTTCAACCTGCCAGCCGGAAGGAAGGTTTAGTTTAAGTTCTTTAGCGCCGTGCCAGGCAAGCTGCGGCAACGATATTACAGACAACGGTACCATCCTCCCTTAAAAGCCTCTATCGGACGGGCAAAACAGGATGTTTTTATTATGAACTCACGTTATTTGTATTGTCAAAAAACCCAAAAGTACTAGTTCGAGCCTAGTACTAATTTCCCTGATTGTTTATTTTTTGTTTATACGTTCAAGAGTTATGTTAATTATTTTGTTACCGTACAAATGATATATTTTCGCCGTATGGCTAAATTATTGGGGAACAATAGCGTCCTCGAACCTAAAGCGAGGAGGAATAAAACAACGCATATGAAGAACGCCTATCCTAAAAGCGAGGAAAAGGTAAACCACAACATTTCTCCTTTAGCTTATCCGGAAGATTTTTTTGAGATAATAGCAGAAAACGTCAGAGACATTATTCTGCACGCGCGACTTATACCAGAACTGCATTTTGATTACGTAAGTCCTTCTACTACTCACATTACTGGATACACCCCCGAAGAATTTTATGCTGACTCGTACTTGCCGAAAAAAATAACCCTCCCGGAAGATTATCCCCTCGTAAATGCTCCTAACTGGACTGAATCAGGCAAGAGTAAACCTGTGGAAATCCGTTGGAAGCATAAAAACGGCCAGATAATCTGGACGGAACATATGATATCCATAACCCGAAATCAAGAAGGCAAACCAGATACCGTCACAATAATCGCCAGAGATATTACCGAACGGAAATTGGCAGAAATTGCCTTACGTGAAAGTCAGCAGTTTACCAATAACATACTGGCAAATACCCCTCACGCCATTGTCGTGTTAAACGCCGATACTTCAGTTAGATACGTAAACCCGGCCTGGGAAAAAATAAACGGTTGGACCATTGACGAAGTAATAGGAACAAAAGCGCCGCACGTATGGTGGCCCGATGAATATAAAGAATCGTTTTTAGAGTCCTTTAAAGAGAGTATGAAACAAAGCGGCGGCAATGCCGAAATTATGGCTCAAAAAAAGAACGGTGAACCCTACTGGATAGAGATGAACTGGATTACGGTGAAGAAAAACGGAGAAACGGACTACATGATTATCAATTCCGTGGATATCACCGAAAGAAAAAAGATGGAACTGGCTTTAAAAGAATCGGAGGAGAAGTTCTCCAAAGCCTTTAGCGCCAGCCCAAACCCGGTATGCATCGTATCGGCAAAAGAAAGAGCCTTCATCGACGTCAACGATAGTTTTGCCAATTTCTGCGGCTATAAACGTGAAGAAATCATCGGGCACACGCCGGAAGAACTTAACCTCTGGGTCAACAAAGATGATTCCCTAAAGATAGGCCAGAGCCTACGGAGAACAGGCCGTCTTGATCGTCTGGAGATAAAATCGAAGATGAAGTCCGGGGAAATCAAGACCGGATTATTCTCCGCTGAAGAAATAGAAATAGGCGGGGTTAAGTGCATAACCCTGGTGATAACCGACGTTACCGAGAGTAAAAAAACCCAGACAGCTTTACTTGAGTCTGAAGAGAAATTCTCCAAGGCATTTCAGTCCAGCCCGAGTTCGATATCCATCAGCAGATTAAATGACGGTACATTTATCGAAGTCAACGACTCCTTCCTGCGTGATAAGGGATACACACGCGATGAGGTTATCGGGCACACCTCGGAAGAACTCCATATCTCGGCCAACACCAAAGAGAAGTCCATCATCAGGAGTTCAATTAAAAAACACAAGAAACTTCATAACGAAGAAATACAATACCGCACCAAATCAGGTGAAATCAGAATTGGTTTAGTTTCAGCTGAGATTATAAAAATCGGTAATGAAAAATGCATGATAGTAATCAACACTGATATAACCGAACAAAAAGAGTCGGAGCAGCAGTTGAGGTTATTAAGCTCGGTGACGCAACAGGTGACGGATTCCATCGTTATTGCCGACCCGGACTACAACATAACCTATATGAATAAAGCCGCCGAGAAAATGTTCGGGTACTCCCTGGAAGAAGTCAAAGGACAAAAATTGTCATTCTTCAACAAGAGAAAACCTACTAAATCAGAGGATAAAGAAGCAGATAAAGTACTTACGACTGGGAAGGTAGTCACCGTAACAATTACCAAGCAGCATAAGAATGGCTCAATAATTACCTGTGACTGCCGGCTCTCGCCGCTATATGATGATGCCGGAAAGATATTTGCTTTATTAGACGTACAGCGCGATGTCACCAAGCAGCATGAAGTCGAGGCAAAACTAAAAGAGCACAAAAAGCTAATCGACAGTATTCTAGCGACCACACCGCAAGGCGTGCTGGTTATAGACAAGGGTAACCGTGTCTTGCTGGTAAACAAAGCACTGCAGGATATCTTCCACTTTAGCAGCCGCATACTTAATAGCAGAACTTTAAAAGAGTTTTTCCCGGCCGACCGTTACTTTGACCTCCATAAAGCGGTGAAATCCAGCGACGGTGAACAATATACCGTGGAATTCAGGTATCCCACGGAAGAGCAGGAAAAAATCATCCGTTGCGTGGTGGTTAAGATGGACGGCAAACGCACGCTGCTTACCTTCTCTGATATATCCAGGGAAAGGGAGGAGGAGGAAAAGCTCTACCTCACGGACAGGCTGGTCTCGCTGGGAGAAATGGCGGCCGGATTGGCGCACGAGTTGAACAATCCTTTGACCAGCATCATGACGATGTCACAGGTATTAACTAAATGCGACCTGTCAGAGGATGATAAAGGCGACATCGAGTGCATCCACGAAGAAGCCAAACGCGCCGCCGAAATCGTTAAGAACGTACTCCTCTTCGCCCGTAACAAAGGCGGAGAAGGCGGCAAGTCCTCACCTAATGATGTCATAAAAGAAGTCTTGAGGCTGCGCGAATACGAAGAGAAAATCAATAACATAAACGTTGTCACGAACCTTGAAGAAAACCTGCCGGAAATACCGCTGGATAAAGGACAGCTGCAGCAGGTATTCCTGAACATGATATCCAACGCCGAGGCGGCCATTAAAGAAACGAAGGACAGCGGCACCATCACGATTACAACGCAGCGGATGAACAATCACGTCAACATCATCTTCAGCGACAACGGGTGCGGCATTAAAAAACAGATTATGCCCAGAATTTTCGACCCGTTCTTCACGACCAAAGACATCGGCAAGGGCACCGGTCTTGGCTTGAGCATCTGCTACAGTATTATCGTGAAGCACGGCGGCAAGATAAGCGTTAAAAGCCAGGTAAAGGAAGGAGCAACTTTCACCATCAGAATGCCGGTATTTTACAATAACTAACCGGGTGGAACAAGAGACCAGAAAGGATACGGCCATGGTAATAGAAGCGAGTAAAGACTACAAAACAGGAGTTAAGCCGAACAGGGAAAGAATCCTTATCGTCGATGACGAAAAGACGGTAAGACGAAGCCTTAACAAGTGCCTGACGATGAACGGCTTTACCTGTGAAGAAGCCGGCAGCGCCGAGGAAGCCATGGCTACATTAAAGAACAACCCCGCCGACCTGGTTATTCTTGATATTATGATGCCCGGAACTTCGGGCACTGCTTTATTACCGCAACTCAAACGGTCCTTCCCGGATACTGCTGTAGTAATGGCTACCGCCGTCGTCGAACCGGACACGATAGTCACCTGCATGAAGAACGGCGCCCATGACTATATAACCAAGCCTTACGATGTTGACCAGCTTATTAAGAACGTGCAGTCCGTGCTGGAAAAAAGAAAGCTGGAGCGCGACCTTAACAAGAAAAGACAGGTGCTCGAAGGTAAAGTCTCCGAACAGGCTAAAGAATTACAGAAGTTATTCATCGACGCCGTGGAATCCCTTGTCAGCGCGCTGGAAGCCAAGGACAAATACACCGCCGGCCATTCACGCCGGGTCACCAAGATTGCCCTGGACATCGCCAATGTAATGGGATTAACGGGCGGCGACCTGGAGAACGTACGCTGGGCAGCCCTGCTGCATGACATCGGCAAAATAGGCATTGACCCCAGCGTTCAGAACAAGCCGGGTGTGTTGACGCCAACCGAATACAGCTACATTTTAACCCATTGTTCCATTGGGCCGGGGATTGTACAGCCGTTGGTCAACGATATCATTGTTGAAGCGATTAAACACCATCACGATAGCTACGACGGCTCGGGCTTGAACCAGACGGTAAAGGCGGATAAGATTCCATTTATCTCCAGAATCCTGGCAGTAGCGGACTCCTTCGATGCGATGACCTCCGACCGTCCCTACCGCGCCGCCATGTCGCCGATTAA
>JAQTMM010000074.1 GCA_028714335.1 Dehalococcoidales bacterium | reverse complement strand
GGGACTCACGTACTGTCCATACTGTGCGTAAGGGTATATCTGGAAGTCGTGAACCGGCACCATGTCGAAGATGACAAAGCCCAGCAGCACGGCTTCGGCAAGAATAATCGTGATGATAATAGGGAAGTATAAACGAGTCAGGGAGGGCTTTTTAGGCCCCCCCACGTTTTCATTTTTTGTACTATCGAAGATGGTATCCTGATTTTTTACCATGCCCAGGGCCTCCCCCCGTGTTCCTTGGTAAAGATGTCACCAAATTTCGGGTCTTTCAGTTCCTCTGGTTTACATTTATAAACCTTACACAGCAGGCAGGTCAAGTCCGGCGAGCCGTACATCGGGTCCTGGTGGGCGTCGTTAGTCAGGATGTTGGGATTGGAAATAAACACCCCGCGGAATCCTTTAGAAGATGCCTCCGGGTAGAACCAGTTGGCGGTAGCCGCCACCACTCTCGGGTCAATGCCCGGGAATAGCCTGGCTTTCTGGATGATTTTGCCGCGCGGCGATTCTATCCAGACGAAGTCGCCGTCTTTAATCCCCAGTTTCTTCGCCGTTTCCGGATTTATCTGCATTGTCGGGTATTCCATAAAGCTGCGCAGCCATGGTATGTTGCGGTACTGCGCCAGGAAGTAAAACGGCGAGCGGAAGCCAGTAGTCAGCACCAGCGGGTATTCTTTTGCCAGTTCCGGCGTAGAGTATGGGCTCTCGCCCGGCTCTTCAAAGTAGGGCAGCGGGTCGTATCCCAAATTCTCCAGCACCGTGGAGTAGAGCTCCATCTTTCCGGTGGGAGTAGGGAAGCCGCCACCCTTGCGCCAGTAGTCAGTCTTATATTTGTAGTACACCTGGTCGGGGCCGTAGCACCCGGAGATGATATTATCGCTGAATTTCTTCCACTTAATCGGCGCTTTTCTTAGCTGGTGGTCTAAGAGCGTTTCAACATCTTTAAACCAGTATTCAGGTGCCACGCGTTTGCCCAGTTCGTTGAAAATCCAGGCGTCAGACTTGGCTTCACCCGGCGGGTCAACACACTTGTTGTGCGCTTCAATGCACCAGCGGGGGTGCATATCATAAATATCGTCTATCTCCAGCCAGTGCGCGGCCGGCAAAACGATGTCCGACATCTCTGCCATCGGCCCCCAGAACTGGTCCACTTGCACCATGAAGTCCACCTTCTTTAGCCCTTCCACTACCTGATTGGTGTTGGCCATGTGGACGATTTGCTGTCCCCCCACGCTAATCCAGACGCGGACGGGTTTTTCTCCCTTAATGAACTCCCTGATGATGGTATCGGGGTTGCAGGTGCGTGCCGCCCCCATCTTAAACTTGTCCCCACCGTAGATGTGTGACCGCATTTCGTCGGTCAATGGGATTTCGTTGAAAACGTCTTCAATCAAACCGGTCTCCGGCAGCACCCAGCTGACCATACTGCCCGGCCGCTCGATGTTGCCGGTGATGCCCATTAAGTCAATGATGGCTCTTAACGTCTGGCCGCAGTTGGCCTGTCGCTCTAAAGAGCTGCCTATCTGTATGCAGCCCGGCGTATCAATAGCGAAAAGTCTGGCGGCTTCGATGATTTTCTCTTTCGGCACCCAAGTTATTTCCGATACCTTTTCCACCGGGTACTCCGCCGCCCGTTCCTTGAGTTTGTCAAAGCCGTAGGTCCAGTTCTCGACGAACTCTTTATCCCACAGTCCCTCCTGGATAATAACGTTTATCATGCCCAGTGCCAGCGCGGCGTCGGAGCCCGGCCGCGGCTGCAGCCATAATGTTGCTCTTGATGTATAAGCCGTCGCCCGCGGGTCAATAACAATCAGGTTCTTGCAGTAATCTAAAGACTTCATGTACCAGTAGCACATCTCGGAGTCGGCACTGCTGATTTCCAACTGCTTCGCCCAGCTTATCTGGGTCTTGGGGAAGACGCCGCCCCAGCCGTGATAGTCGCAGTACAGCCGGCCGTAGCCGGTGATTAATCCGTAAAGCCCGATGCGCGGGCTGTGGCAGATGTACCCCGGAGATATTACGTTGGCCGACCCCATTGAGCGGGAAAAGCGGTGGGTATAGCGGTTATAGCCGCGCCCCGTGCCCTGCGATGTCGCTACGGTGTGCGCGCCGTATTTCTCGCTTGCTTCCTTAACCTTGGCGGCAATCGTGTCCAGCGCCTCGTCCCAGCTTATCTGCTTCCACTTCCCCTCGCCCTTTTCCCCAACTCTCTTATAGGGGTACTTGATGCGGTAGGGGTTGTCAATGTGCTGAATGCTGGATAAACCCTTGGCGCACATCGTGCCGCGCGTCATCGAATCCGGGTTGCCCTCGATGTGGGTGATGACGCCGTCGGTTACTTCCACCAGTACGCCGCAGCCGCCATGGCAGCTTTTGCAGGTCGTCTTTATTATCTTCTTTTCGCTCATATCAAACTCCAGATTGATTGTTAATTGCTTTTAATATCAAACGGGTCAAGTCTTTAAAAAGCGGATATCTTAGGCAGCAAAGGCCGGTAGATGCCCGCTCTTAATATGCAGTACTTAAGGGCGAATGCCCCTATGGTGTGCGCGGCGATGGCGGTAATCAATAATGGCGTTGCTGCTTCCCCGCCCTCGATGAGTCCGAAGATGGAAATCCCCGCCGGAACGATTAAGCCCAGCAGAATCAAACCGCCCCAGAACATGAAGGCCGATGGCCCTGCCACCAGTTCCTTGATGGATAGCTTGGCTGTTTCTGAAGAATACCCCGCGCTTATCATATACGTGGTAATTAATAGCACGTTGATTAGTAGTAAATAGCGACTGCCTGTTTCCGCCCATATAACACTCGCATCGCCGCCGGCCAGCCCCACCGCCATGATTAGGCCGAAGCCGTCCGCCACACCCGCCAGCATAATTAGCACCGGCAGCAGTCCCTGGTTCCAGAAGGGTATTCCCTTGACGTAGTTCATGATGAAGCCGCCGTAAATACCTACGCCCAGCGCATTAAGCCCCGCCAGCACCCCGAAGGTATAATAAATTGGGTTACAGATATTGGCGCCGACCAGATTCACAAAGTCCGGCTGCCCGAACACCAGCTGTACGAAGCCCAGCATGCTGAAGAATACGGAGAACAATATTCCCCGCGCAAACCATGATGTCTTCCAGGCGTTGGACCATGGCGGCATCGTCTGGTAGAACCGCCACGGCTTGCCGAAGTACGCTATGTGAATCGGCAGTTTAATGAATACGATTATTACCCAGCCGGCGAGCAGTCCCCACCAGCTGCCTACAAAAAGAGAGACCAGGTATAAACCGGCGCCCAGACTGGTGAACGTTTCGGCAATCCAAATCATGATGCCGCGTCTCTCTATCCATTCTCTTTGGTGCATGGGTTTGACCATCCACTCGTGGGTGATCATCCATTGGCGCGTTGCCATCCGGGACATAGTTGGCCTCCTTACTTCTTCCCGAAAATTTGCTTCGCCCGGGCTTCCATCGTGCTTAGGTGCTGTAAGTGCGAGGCTGTTTGTTCCTCGCGCGGCGCCACGTTGGAAGGAGCGTTGCCTAATTTGTAGTCAATGTAGTAAACCGAAGGCTCGGTACCGTATTCCGGGTGCAGCTGGAATCCGTTCTTATCTTTTATCAGTTTCGACACCTCGGAATTCGGGTCGTCCAAATCCCCAAAGGTTAAAGCCCTTGCCTGGCAGGTATTGACGCATGCTGGTGTCGCCTCGCGGTCTTTGCCCGGCACCAGCCCCTTTGCCATTCCGGCGTCGATTCTTTCCAGACAAAAGTCGCACTTCTCTGTCGTCCCCGCCTGGTGTTCGTATAGCTTATGGCCCGCTTTCTCAAAACGAGTCCGCTCCGAACCCGGGAAATAACCGGGGTCTTTGTCCTTGGAAAAGAAGGTGCGGTTCTGATAAGGGCAAGCGATGATGCAGTAGCGGCAGCCGACGCATTTATCGTTGTCAACATACACGATACCGTCTTCCCTTTTCTTCGTTGCTTCCGCCGGGCACACCTCGACGCACGGGGCTTCTTTGCACTGGTTGCACCTGACGGGAATCGTGGAGAGTTCTTCACCGGGAATATCGGTTTCCCAGGCTATCAGGCGTGGCCAGGTCATCCCCAGCGGCAGGAAGTGCTCAATGCGGCAGGCAGCGATACAGGCGTGGCAGCGCGTGCATTTTGCAAGGTTGATTACCATACCCCATCTCATGAGAATAACTCCTTATAAAGTTCTAAATATAAAGGATATCAAAAATGAGTAAAAATGTCAATTAATCGTGCGCAACCCACACATAAATACGCGTAACGTTGTATAAAAGTGGTATACGATGTACGAAACGCTGCGCAATAGCTATACACCTCGTTAAATATATGCCTCATTTATTACGCAAAATAATAAGGGGGAGTGTTTCTACTCCCCCTTTTTTACCGGGCGCTTAGCCTTGTTTCTTGAACCAGCCTATATTTTTTTTCGGCATCTTTTTAACCTCCGGCGTCGGGATGAGGGCTTTGGTTATCAAGTTTGAAAAAAAGCTGATGGGTATTAAAAATGGCTTTAAGAGAAAACATTTATTGCCCCATGCCTGGCAGATAAGATCGGTGTAAAGAGTGAATGTCTGTATCGCTGCCACAAAATCCAGGCAGATAAAAATTTCGCTAACCACACCAAAGGGCATGCTTAAAGGTATGAAGCCCCGCGCATATTCCACCGCCCATACCCCGTTGGTAAAGTTCATGGCGCGCGCCTGCCCCGGGCCAACATAAATCCGCGAGCCCGGCTTATAGATTTTCTTTTCAAATTCGCCTTCGCCGTAATACCAGGTCTCGCCGTCAATGACTGTGTCCCAGAACCCGGTAAAGTGACGACCGGAATGCCCCTCCGAACCGATGGGAGTTCCCCATATCATGATGTATTCGGAAGTCGAGGCATAATAGAGCTTCATCTGTATCATCGCGCCGCCGGCGATGCTGTATATCCAGGGCTGTTTGAAGTCGAGTATTTTGGGATAGTGCTTAGCCAACTCCTGAGCAAAGGTGTCGAACATCTTCGGCTTGGGCTGGCCGAGGCACTTCATAGAACACTCATGGACGATTTCCGGGTCGAAAATAGGCATTGCTTGCTACCTCCAGATTTTATGTATTTTCTGTAAACGGACCGAACAGTTTTTCCATAGACTTCGCCAGTGTGCGGATAGCGCCGCTACGGGACATTACCTTACCCATGAAAAAATAGCCCAGACGATTGGTAGTGCCGGCGATATGGCTTGGCTTTTTCCCCAGCGCCTTTAACGCCTCGGTTACCGCCGCTTTGGTATCCATCACCTTAACCAGCCGGTTGGGCTTGGGGTTATTGGCGTCCCACCCCGGCGTCTTCGTCGAACCGGCCATAAAGCCGAGGACGTCAACGCCGTAGCCGCCCAACTCGTACCAGAGCGTTTCCGCGATAATGAGGTTATAGGCTTTAGTGGCGGCATAGTTGGCGCAGTAAGCCGTACCGTACATCGCCGAGCCGGATGAAAGAAAGATAATCCCGCCCCGCCGCCGCTCCACCATCTTACGGCTGAAGTGATGCGTCAGTATTAAACCCGCCCGGCTGTTAACGTGCAGCTGTTTTAGTGAGAAGTCGAGCGGTTGTTGCAGGAAAGGGTGCACTTTGGATACACCCGCGTTGTTCACTAGCAGCCCAATTTCCAACCCGTTGGTGGCAGGCGTTATCACCGGCAATATATCCTCTCGGCTGAGGTCGAGCGGAATTACCTTGACGTCAACACCGTAATCGTTCTTTAATGACTTCTGCTGGCTTTTTAATAATTCCGTATTGGTGGCAATCAGGACAAGGTTAAGCCCCCGCTCGGCGCACTGCCGCGCGAACTCGGCGCCCAACCCGCGGGAAGCCCCGGTAATCAAAGCCCAGGGGCCGTATTTTGTGGAGAAAGAATCCGTCATGTTTATTTTTTTAAAGCGTGATTAGCTGGATAATACCTAGCCATGCATAGTATAGATAATCTAGGTATTTGAGGTCAAATAAAAAGGGGGAGTATTTTTACTCCCCCCTCAAGATTCACTTTTAATTCAAATTACCACTGCACGAACATCGACATGATTGTTAATCCAAAATAAAATAGAACTAAGCTTTTGGTAAACTATTCCTTTCTCTTCACTGACCAAACCAATGCTATTACCCAGCCAATAAATGACCATCCAGTTAAAAAATTAACAACAAATATAGCTAAGCTATTTATGTGGTGCCGCGCAAGTGCAATTATGGTCGGTAAAAAATACAGAACTATGCCAAGTAACCAAAGGAATATTGGCAAGAGATCAAAATGAAACTCAGTATGGACTTCCATTTGAGTTGTAGATGAGGTAGTTGTAATAGTTGTAGTTGTCGTTATTGTCGAGGCTTCTGTTGTGGTCGTCTGGCTTACTTGCTGTTGATTATACTCTTCCCAGCTAGAATAACCTGAAGGTGGTGGGAATCCCGTTGATTGTGATGTTGTACAACCAGTTAATGTCAATCCAATCAC
>JAQTMM010000073.1 GCA_028714335.1 Dehalococcoidales bacterium | reverse complement strand
AGAAATGCAAAATTACGCCCGGACGGTGCGAGCGCTGACGGGCGAGTCGCTTTATTCACACTCCTGGCTGGAAGTGTAAGCCGAAATACGATAAAATAGTATAGGCGGAACTTCTTCACCGGCCCTAGAAACTGGAGGTGATTTCCCTGACTAAAGATACCCTGACGATAGCCGATGTTCGAGACAAGCTCGACAAGATTTTCTCCAACTATTCCGGCGAGCAGCAAGACCTTATTCCTATACTGCACGATACACAAAAGAATTTCCGATATTTGCCGGCTGCCGCCATTAAAGAAATCGCCAAATTTTTAAAAATCCCGGAAAGTTCCATCTATGGCGTGGCGACGTTTTATGCACAATTCAAACTGACGCCGCTGGGTAAAAAGGTCGTCCGCGTCTGCCGCGGTACGGCATGCCACGTGCGCGGGGCATCGCACGTGCTGGCAGAGATTGAAAAAACGCTGGGCATCAAAGCCGGCGAGACCACCACGGACATGGAATGGACTTTAGAAACCGTCGCCTGCATCGGGGCGTGCGCCCTGGCGCCGACGATGACGATTGATAGCGAAACCTACGGCAAGATGACTCCGAATAAAGTTGCGGAGGTTTTAGGTGTCCCAAGCACAAACAAATAATCAGCGCTCCGTTTTAATTTGCCAGGGAACCGGCTGCGTTTCCGGCAAGTCCATAGAAATAACCGAGGCGTTCAACAAAGCCATTAAAGACGCCGGGCTTAACGACGTCAAGATAGACCTGACCGGCTGCCACGGCTTTTGCGAACAGGGTCCGGTAGCGATTGTTGAGCCGGAAGGCATTTTCTATACCCACGTCACGGTTAAAGACGTGCCGGAGATTGTAAGTTCGCACCTCAAAGACGGCAAACCGGTGGAACGGCTTTTCTACAAAGACCCGACGAACGGGCAGGCGATACCACTTTATAAAAACATCAAGTTCTACAGCATCCAGCAGCGCATCATCCTGCGCAACTGCGGGCACATCAACCCGGAGAAAATAGAGGACTATACGGCGCTGGGCGGCTACGAATCCTTAAAGAAAGTCCTAAAAGAAATGACGCCCCAGCAGGTCATCGACACGATTAAAGAATCAGGTTTAAGGGGCCGGGGCGGCGCGGGCTTTTCCGCGGGACAGAAGTGGCAGTTATGCCGCGACGTTCAAGGCGACCAGAAGTACATGATTTGCAACGCCGACGAAGGCGACCCGGGGGCTTTCATGGACCGCTCGACGATGGAGGGCGACCCGCACACGGTGCTGGAAGGATTGGCGATTGCCGCTTACGCCATCGGGGCAAGCGAGGGGTACATTTATATCCGCGCCGAGTATCCGCTGGCGGTAAAACGCGTGCGGCTGGCAATTAAGCAGGCGGAAGAAAAAGGGTACCTGGGGAAAAACATCTTCGGGTCTAATTTTGATTTAACGATTCATGTTAAAGAGGGCGCCGGGGCATTTGTCTGCGGCGAAGAAACGGCGCTGATGGCATCCATCGAGGGGAAAAGGGGCATGCCGAGGTCGCGTCCACCCTTCCCGGCGGTTTCCGGGCTGTGGGGTAAACCTTCCAACATCAATAATGTTAAAACGCTGGCAACGGTGCCGGTGATTATCGCGCGTGGAGCCGACTGGTATAACGGCATCGGCACAGAGAAAAGCAAGGGCACAGCCGTCTTCGCGCTGACCGGGAAAATCGCCAACAGCGGGCTGATAGAAGTGCCGATGGGCATAAAATTACGCGACATTATTTACGAAATCGGCGGAGGGATACCGGGGGGCAAGAAATTCAAAGCCGTACAGACGGGCGGGCCTTCCGGCGGATGCCTGCCGGAAGAATACCTCGACCGGTCGGTGGATTACGAATCGTTGACTGCGGCCGGCTCGATGATGGGTTCGGGCGGCATGGTGGTCATGGACGAGGATACCTGCATCGTGGACATAGCGCGTTACTTCTTATCGTTCACGCAGGCGGAGTCCTGCGGCAAATGCGTGCCCTGCCGCATTGGCACCAAGCAGATGCTGGATATTTTAGAGAGAATCTGCGCTGGCGAAGGCAAGCCAGAAGACCTTAAAACATTAGAAAAACTAGCGAATGATATAAAGTCCGGCTCTTTATGCCAGCTGGGGCAGACCGCCCCTAATCCCGTCCTCACCACGTTAAAGTACTTCATGGACGAATATAAGGCGCACATCGAGGAAAAGCGCTGCCCGGCGCGCGTTTGCGCCAAGATGATTGATTACTACATCCTGCCGGATAAGTGCCAGGGCTGCGGCATCTGCGCGCGCACCTGCCCGGTGGAAGCGATAACGGGCGATAAGCGCATGGTGCACATCATCGACCAGAAAAAGTGCATCAAGTGCGGGGCCTGTTACGATTCCTGCCCGCCGCGCTTTAATGCCATCGCCAAGGTGAGTGGGGAAAAGGTGAAGGTGCCTAAGGAGCCGATTCCGATAAAGCCTTTGGCTAAGTAACAAATCAGATTTTAAAGCCGCAGAAAATCCACACCAAATCTAACTGGATACCGACTTACGTCGGTATGGTTTATTGTGTTGATACGTCTTCTTGCAATAATCTCTCAGCGCTAAGCGCAGCCATAGCGCCGTCGGCAACGGCAACCACAACCTGACGCGGAGAACCGCTGCGGACATCGCCGGCGGCAAAGATATAAGGCTCTTCACTCTCCATCGTTTTACTAACGACTACCTGCCCCTGTTTATCCAACGGGACGACGCCCTCCAAGTAAGCGGTATTCGGCTCAAGGCCGATATGCACCAGAACGCCGTCAACCTTAAGCGTTTCCTTTTTGCCATCCGACATAAGCTCGACGGCTTCTACTTTATCTTGACCCAGAATAGCCGTGACGCTGGTGCCAACACGTACTTCAATGTTGGGGGTGGCGGCCAGGCGTTCCTGAAGGATGGCAGTAGCGGTGAGTTTGGGCATGGCTTCGATACAAATTACTTTGGAGGCGATACGGGACATATAAAGCGCCTCGGTAACGCCGGCGTCGCCGCCGCCGCAGACGGCAACGGTTTTTCCTTCATACTGGCCGCCGTCGCATAAAGCGCACTCAAAGACGCCCCTGCCGAGCAGTTCAGCCTCGCCGGGGACGTTTAGTTTTTTATTTTTGGAACCGGCGGCGATAATTACAACGTTAGTGGTATAGCCCTGTCCGCCGGCGCAGGCGACGTAGCGCGTGCCGGAAAAGGATTCGATGCCGGTGACATCGGCGTTTTCAATGCGGACGCCGAACTTTTGCGCCTGCGCCACCATTTGCGAGGCCAAAGCGGCGCCGGAAATACCATCGGGATAGCCGGGATAGTTTTCTATAAGCTCGATGTTTCTTAAGTAGCCACCAGCAACGTCTTTATCTAAAAGCAAGACGCGCCGCATGGCCCTGCTTAAATAAATCCCCGCCGAAAGCCCTGCCGGACCACCGCCGATGATGACCACATCCCAATCGAACATATCAAACACAGGATAACAGACCCGAAATAAAGCGGTCAATTTCTTGACATTATGTTGGGGGCAATTGATAATTGAAAATATTATCGGGCACAAGGAGACGCCATGAAAATACAGAACTACCGCGAGGTAAAGGGGATAGCGGCGGCGCCAGGGGTAACCATGCGCATCGTGGCGGGGCCGGAAGAAAAAGCACCGACGTTTGTGATGCGTTTATTCGAATTCGAGCCGGGGGCAGCCATGCCCTTCCACAACCACCCGTGGGAACACGAGGTCTTTATCATCGAGGGGGAGGGCGCGCTAAAGCATTCCGGCGGGGAAACGCCCGTTAAGGAGGGTGACGTGTTAACGATACTCTCCGGCGAACAGCACAGCATCAGGAATCCGGGGACGGGCAGAATGAAGATAATTTGCGTCGTCCCGCTGGTAGACGGCAAGATGCCGGGGATGCCGGAGAAGAAATAATAGAATCGAGGGCTTAATATGCCGCTATTTGTTCCAATATTAGTCGGGGTGGTGCTGGGAATCGCCTGCCTGATATTCGCCAGTTTCAACTATTACCGCAAGCGAATCATCGACGACCTGCCGACCTCTAAAACGAGTGGGGTCTTTATCGGGCTGGCGGAGCTTAAAGGCACCGCCGAAAGCGAGTCGCCCTTCACCAGCTACCTGGGGGAGGTAAAGTGCGTGCAGTACCACTGGGAGGTGGACGAGGAGTGGCGGCGCTTGGTCACCACTACCTCAACCGACGCCAAAGGGAACACGCATGTGAGCACACACGTAGAGACCGGCTGGACACGGGTGGGCAGCGGCGGCGAAAGCCAGCCCTTTTATATTCAGGACGACATGGGGATTATACGCGTCGTGCCGGAGGGGGCGAAGATTCAGGGTAACGAGACTTTTAATAAAACCGTCACCCCGGCCGATCCGTTGTATCACGGTAAATGCGGGGCGGGGGCGATTGCCAACTCGACGCACCACCGGCGTTTTAAAGAGACGGCGATTCCATTACACGCGATGCTTTACGTGCTGGGGCAGGCCCGCGAACGGGAAGACGTAGTGGCGGCGGAAATAGCGAAAAGCAAAAACGAATCAATGTTCATAATCTCCACGAAGAGCGAAAAGCAAATAAGCCGGGGCTACGGCATTTGGTGGTGGGTATTTGTTGTGCTTGGCCTGGCATTCGCTTTGCTCGGCGGCGCCTGGCGAATGGTGATTACGTCCAACAGTTCGGTTGTAGCCTGGGAGCCAATAATGTGGATGGGGGTGGGGTATATAGGGGCATTGATACTCGTCTGGGTATGGACGACATTCAACTCACTTATAGGTTTACGGCAGCGGGTAAAGCAGGGGTGGTCACAGGTGGAGGTGCAGTTAAAACGCCGCTACGATTTGATACCGAACCTGGTGCAGACGGTGGAAGGCTACCGCCAGCACGAGCGGGAAACACAGACGATGGTGGCGGAACTACGCACGCAGATGACAGCCACCGCGCCCGGGGTAAAGGGGGCGGACTTTAAGGGCGTAGCACCGGCGCTGCGGATTGTAGGGGAGAAGTACCCGGAACTCAAAGCCAACGAGTCGTTTTTAAAGCTGCAGCAGGCACTGTCGGACACAGAAAACCGTATCGCACTGGCACGGGACTACTTTAATGAAATAGCCACGTTTTATAACACCCGGCTGGAGATAATCCCCGACCGCTTTTTAGCAGCACTGGCGGGAATGCGGCAGCGGCAACTAATGAGCGCCGCGGACTTTGAGCGCGCGCCGGTTGAAGTAAAACTATCGTCATAGAATCAGCATAGCATCGCCGAAGGAATAAAAGCGGTACTTCTGCTCGATAGCCTCGCGGTAGGCTTTATCTATCAGTCCTTTGCCGGCAAAGGCAGACACCAGCATTAAAAGCGTAGACTTTGGCAGGTGAAAGTTCGTCACTAAAGCGTCCACCATGCGGAACTGATGCCCCGGCAGAATGAAAAGGCTTGCCCAGTCGTTATACGGTTTGACCGAACCGGGAGGACTCACTAAAGCCGCCTGCTCAATAAGCCTGACCGAGGTAGTACCGACACAAATAATGCGCCGCTTTTCTTTTTTGGCTTTAGTCAGTTCCTGCGCTGTTTCCGGTGAGATAACGCCGTACTCGCGGTAGATAGTATGGTCGCGGGGGTCTTCTACAGCGATGGGTCTAAAGGTATCCAGCCCAACGTGCAAAGTGGTGTAGAGACAACGCACGCCCTGATGTTCAATTCTAACGAGTAAATCCGGCGTAAAGTGTAATCCGGCAGTCGGGGCGGCGGCACTGCCCAGAATCCGCGCATAGACAGTCTGATACCTGTCTGGGTTATCAAGGTGGGTGTGAATATAGGGGGGGAGGGGCATCTCGCCGGCGGATAGCAAACCGGCTTCATCGCTAAAACGGACGGTACGCTGTCCTTCTTCGCCGACATCGGTGACGGTGGCGGTAATATCGGTAGAATTTATCGTCACTTGCGCCCCGACGTTAAGGTGTTTGGCGGGCTTAACTAAAGCGTTCCAGACGTTGGGCTCAAGGCGGCGGAGCAGTAAAATCTCCACCGCGCCGCCACTCCCCACCCTCTTGCCCTTAAGCCGGGCGGGTATGACGCGGCTATCGTTAAAGACCATCACATCGCCGGGGTGAAGATATTCAACGATGTCGTAGAAATGCCGGTGGGTCATCGAGCCATCTTTGCGGTTTAACACTAATAAGCGGGAATGGTCGCGGGGCTCAACAGGCGTCTGGGCAATAAAACCCTCCGGCAGATGGTAATCAAAGTCGCTGGTTTTCATACCTTTTAACTATAGCGTGGAGAGGCTCGCAATAACAACTTAGGATATGTTAAAATGCCATGTGCCAAAGGAGGCGTTATGCCAAAAGCAGCAATGAAGTACGACAAACTGGTCAAGACGATACCCTTCAAAGAATATGACGAGGGGGGATTCAGGGAGGGGGTGGAGTTCGACAAGAAATGGAGCGGCTTCGACGTTTGCGTAAAGTACGGGGTTTACCGGACGGCGGGGAAGATGGGCAAAGCGCCTT
>JAQTMM010000072.1 GCA_028714335.1 Dehalococcoidales bacterium | reverse complement strand
GAGTTCATGGATAAATGGACATTCGATAAGTTCCGGGGCGTGATACCCGATAAAGTCCTCGATACTTCAGAGGTCGTTCTGTTGATACAGGTGGACGGGCTAAAGCAAACGGTGGCGGCGGAGGTGGCGCAGGTGGCGGCAATCTGTAAAAAGAAGGCGAGAGAGGTGAGGGTGGCTAAAGACGCCGCCGAGGCCGAAAAATACTGGGCGGCGCGGCGGGCGCATTTTTCCGACATTCACAGCCAGGCGCACGACATCGTTAACGAGGACGTCAGCGTGCCGCGCGACAAGATTGCCGACTTTATCCGGCTTAGCCGTGAAGCCGCCAAACGCTACGATGTACCCATCAGTTTTGCGGGGCATGTGGGGGACGGCAACTTCCATCCGGCGGTGCTGACGGACAGCCGCGATAAAGAGCATTTCCAACGCGCCATCAAGTGCGTGGACGAGGTGATAGAAATCGCCTTAAAGCTGGGCGGGGTAATCTCCGGCGAGCACGGCATCGGGCTGGAGAAGGCGCGCTTTCTAAAGAAAGCTATGGACCCGGTGGCGATAGAGATGATGAAGCAGATTAAAGACCTGCTGGACCCCAATCACATATTGAATCCGGGGAAGATTTGGGAGGAGGGGTAGGCATTGAACATTGTCCATTGCAGCTTGAATGATGTAGATTTGGCCGTTAAGGCTATGAAAACCATCAAGTGCGTTATAGACAATTTACCGGTTGAACTGGCTACACCTACTGCCATGCAGGTGTTTCTTGCCAACCCTCTCAATTATTTACTGGTAGCCGTTGAGGGTGAAAGGACTCTGGGGTATTTGTTTGCCTATGAATTGCAGCGGCCTGACAGAAAGCAATCGATGATGTTTCTCTATGACATTACGGTGCTGGATGAATACCGGAGAAAAGGCGTAGGTACAGCGCTCATTGAACGGTTAAAGACTTTGTGCGATAACAAGCACATCATGAAAATGTTCGTCCCGACCAGCCGCTCAAATATCGCTGCGGTTAACCTGTATCAGAAAACAGGCGCGGTTATATCAACCGATGCCGATGCGGTTACTCTCACCTGGCAGTTTTAATTAACTGCGGTATTTCGTTTTCACGAATATGATAAAGAGCTAAAAGATGACCACTAAACCCAGGTACGACGAAATAGAAAAGTTCCGCGAGGCTTTAGACAGCTGCACCAAGTGCGGCTTTTGCATGGCGGGCTGCCCCGTTTACCGCGAGGAAAAGGTGGAAAACTCGGTGGCGCGGGGCAAGATAATGCTCATCCGCTCAATGCTGGACGGCGACCTTGACGTTACCGACGGGATGGCGGAGCAGCTTAACCGCTGTACGCTTTGCATGACCTGCGCGCAGAACTGCCCGGCGGGCACTAACGTCCCGACCGTTATTACGGCAGCGCGGGCGGAAAAGACAAAGCGCCAGGGAGTACCTTTCCCATATAACGTCATTTACCGGTGGCTGCTGCCGAGGCGGCGGCTGTTCGGATGGGCGGTAAGAATAGCATCGTGGGTGCAGGGGATTTTCCTGCCCAAGACCGAAGGGACGATACGCCACCTTTCGATGTTCCTGGCGGCGCTGGGCAAGGGGCGGCACATACCGCAGATAGCGCCCAAGTTCCTGCGCGAAAGCGTGCCGGTGGTCAATAAACCCAAGGGCGGTAAAACGAAACTGACCGTGGGGTATTTTACGGGTTGTATGACGGACTTCGTTTTCCCGGAGCTGGGCACGAAGATAATAAATTTCCTGACGAAAAACGGCATCGAAGTCATTGTGCCGCGGGGGCAGGGGTGCTGCGGGGCGCCAGTCTTTTTGGGCGCCGGGGACTTTAAGACGGGGCGCAAGATGGCCGACGCCAACGTCAAGGCTTTTAAGGATTTGGACTACATCATTACCGATTGCGCTACCTGTGCCTCGGCGATGAAGGATTACACAAAGTTTTTAGCAGACACCGATGAACGGAAAAAACAATACGAGAACTTTGGTAAAAAGATAAAGGACATCACAGAATTTTTAGTAGATGTGGCTAAGCTGCCGGCTTCTGCTTATCAAACCGCTAAAGAGTTCAAGGGCAAAACCGTTACCTGGCACGAGCCGTGTCACTTGGGGCGTTACCTTGGGGTTAAGGAGCAGCCGCGTAAAATCCTCAAAGCGCTTAAGGACATTAAGTTCGTGGAGATGCCCGACGCCGACCGGTGCTGCGGCATGGCGGGAACATTCAGTATATATTTTTACGACCTGTCCCAGAAAATAGCCGCCAAGAAAGCCGCGTCTATAAAATCAACCGGGGCGGACGTAGTAGTGACCGATTGCCCCGGCTGTCAAATTCAGCTGATAGACACCCTAAAGCGCCTGAAGAGCCGCGTGCAGGTGCGGCACATTATGGAACTGCTGGACTAGACTTCTTTTCTCAAAAGCACGCGGCACGGCCCGGCATCGCCTTTTTCTATACGCAGCGGCAGGCATATCATCTCGTACTCGCCGGGTTCCACGCCGTCCAGACTAAGCGCCTCTAGGATATAGATACCGTTGGTAAGGAACGTCTTGTGGACGTCGTTTATGTTCTCCGGCGGTTCGGCGGCGGCGATGGAGAGAAAATCAATGCCGACGAGCCGTATCTTTTTAGCGGCGAGGTATTTAGCCGCCTCTAACGATATCGCTACCGTCCGGCCGAGGAATTGGCGCTGCTTCCAGACCTGCGGCGAGTTTTTAGTCTTGAACAAAATACGTTCGCCGGCTTTAATGTTATAAGGCTCTAACTCCTTAACGGTAACCTCTTTATCGTCCTTAATCTCAATAACGCGGCAGGGGCCGAGGGTTGTATCGTAAGGCATCCTGTCAACGGTCATGCCGCCGGGGATAAAGTGGAGCGGGGAGTCGATATGCGTACCGTCGTGGGAGCTCATCTCAATGCGGGACATAGTGACCTTATCGCCCTTGTCAACGTCGAAAAAACGAAAAACCTGCGGGTTGGGCACTTTAGAGTCAGCCGATGGTTCCTGCCCGGGTTGTTGTGGGACAGGCGGCGGGATGGGGATTTCTTTATTCAGTGGGAGGGTAACATCAAAGTAACGGTATTGTTCTGCCACGGGAATGCCTCCTAAAATAGCATTACTGGGCTAAACTATAACGCTTTTTCCCCTCGATGTACAAATCACCACCGTGGATATCATTAATGACGGTAGCGGGGAAGTCTTTAACCTCTATCTTAAGGACGGCTTCGGGGCCAAGGTCGGGGTAGGCAACAACCTCCGACTTAACGATGGTTTTGGAGATTAAAGCACCCGCCCCGCCGACGGCGGCAAAGTAAACCGCTTTATATTTCTTAATCGCATTTTTGACTTCATCCGAGCGCACGCCTTTGCCCACCATTCCCTTAAGCCCGGAAGCCAGCAGTTTTGGCGTATAGGCGTCCATACGCTTGCTGGTAGTGGGACCCGCCGAGCCGATAACCTTGCCGGGCGGGGCGGGGGATGGACCCATGTAATAAAGCGTCTGCTTTTTGATATCGAAGGGCAAAGGCTCTCCCCTATCCAGAGCGTCAACCATCCGGCGGTGGGCGGCATCGCGGGCAACGTAAAGCGTGCCGGACAGCAGGACGTTATCGCCGGCTTTGAGGCTCTTGATAACTTCTTCGGTTAAGGGCAGAGTGATTTTCTTGACCACTAAATTATTGCCTCTCTATGCCGGGCAGAGTGGCACTGCAAATTCACGGCAACGGGCAGGGCGGTAATATGGGCGGGGAAGCTTTCTACATGGACGGCGAGGGCGGTAATGCGCCCCCCATAACCCATCGGGCCAATGCCCAGTCCATTAACATTATGTAAAATATCCTTTTCCAAAGCGGCGTTTTCTTTATCGGGGCTGCTTTGCCCTACCTTCCTGATTAAAGCGTGCTTGGCGAGCTCCATGGCTTTTTCCGCGGTGCCCCCAATGCCCACGCCAATAATCAGCGGCGGACAGGGATTGCTCCAGGCTTCTTCCACTGCCTTTACTACAAAGTCGATAACGCCCTGACGCCCGGCTGACGGCAGCAGCATCGCTAGCTTTGCCATATTCTCGGAGCCGCCGCCTTTGGGCAAAACGGTTATCTTAACCTTATCGCCGGGGACGACGGCGGTGTGGATAATGGCGGGGGTATTATCGCCGGTGTTTTGGCGGGTGGAAAAGGGGTGGTCGACCATTGACTTGCGCAGGTAGCCCCCGGTATAAGCCTGCTTCACGCCGTCGTTAACGGCTTTAGTCAGGTCGCCTTTAATATGAACGTCCTGCCCGATTTCCAGAAAGACTACAGCGGCGCCGCAGTCCTGGCAGAGGGGGATGTTCTCTTTAGCGGCAGTACGGGCGTTTTCTAAAATGACATCTAAAGCGTCGCGGCCGGCGGGGGACTTTTCCTCTTTACGCGCCTTCTTAAGCGCCGCCAATACGTCTGCACCCAAAGAATAATTAGCTTGAACAAAGAGTTTGGAAACGGCGTCGGTAATATCGGCGGCGGGGATTGAACGCATCGGCCTACTCGCCTTCTGCCAGCATCTTGCGCAGTTCGATGACCATTTCCGGCACGTCAATCTTCATCGGGCAGCGCTGGCGGCAGCGTCCGCAGGTGAGGCAGGTATATGCCAGCGACGCCGCTTTCTCTTTATCCTTGTTAACGATAGCCGCCCAGACGGCGCCGATGCCGGTAAAATACTTATCGCCGAAATGGCCGGCGGTAACAGCGAAGACCGGGCACTCGTAGAGGCAGCCACCGCAGCGCAGGCAGTAAAGCGCCTGCTTGAGATGGGGGTATTTAGCCAACTGCGTCCGGCCGCCGTCGAGGAAGATGACATGAAACTCCTTAGGCCCGTGCGCACCGTAGGTTGTGACCTTTTCAATGTCGCCGGTCTTGCTGGGGCCGGAGATAAGGCTGACGTAAGAGGGAACGGTGTAATTGGCATAGCGCCAGGTAACCTCACTGACCTTGAAGGCGTCGCTCAAGGTGGGCACCAGTTTTTCCATACCGACCAGAGTAATATGCACCGGCGGGGCGCTGGTGGAGAGGCGGATATTCCCCTCGTTTTCGATAATAAAAAGCGTGCCGGTGTCGGCGGCGACGACGTTAGCGCCGCTGATGCCGATATCGGCGCGGAAGAACTTGTCTCTTAAATACTCGCGGGCGACGCCGACCAGTTCCTCTATCTGGGCGTCCGGGGCGATTTCCTGCCCCATGATTTTAGAGAACAGGCGGGCGACGTCCTCGCGGGGGACGTGGATGGAGGGGGATAAAATGTGCATCGGGCGGTCGCCGAGGTTTTGAATGATAAATTCGCCGAGGTCGGTCTCATAAACCTCGTTGCCGATTTTTTCCAGATGTTCGCGTAGCCCGATTTCCTCGCCGGTCATGGACTTGCCCTTAACGATGAGCTTCTTCGTGCCAACAAGGTCGGAGATAATCTTTAAAGCTTCTTCCGGCGTGCGGGCAATATAGCCCTTGCCCTGGTTCGCCTCGATGGCGGTGATTGCCTGGCGGGTAAGCTTTTCCATGTTCGGGATAGCTTTTTCTTTAATTTTCTGGACTTCTTCCGCCAGCTCTACGGTGTGGGGGAACTTGGCTAAAGCGTTTTTGACGTTGCCGCGAAAGCTCTTGACGGCGCGGGATAGAGCCAGCCTTAGCCGGTCGTTATGAGCGGCGGTATAAATTTCATCCCGATAGGTTTTAAAGCCCGATTGCTTTTTCATGCTTCCATCGCCGTGGCGACGACCTCCATTAAGTCCAGCACCTCGACGCCCTCGACTTTTAGTTTATGCAGCCCGTCCTTAAGCTGCATGATGCAGCCGGGGCAGTGGGTCACGATAATGTCCGGTTTGGTCTCCATAAGCTCGGTGACGCGGTTGACCGCCAGCACCTCGCTCAATTCCGGGAAGACGGTTTCAAAGCCGCCCCCGCCGCCGCAACAGGTAGCGTATTCGCCGCGCGTCCATTCCGGCTCGACTAAAGTGACGTTTCCTATAGCGCGCAGGATGCGGCGCGGCTCTTCGATTAAGTTCATGTAGCGCACCATCTGACAGGGGTCGTGGTAGGTAACACGAACGGGGCGGGGATAACGGAGCTGAAAGAGGGATATCTTCTCCGCCACGATGTCCAGGAAATGCCGCACCTCAATGTCGTAGTCCTTAACGAAGGCGGGGAAAAGCTTTTGCAGAGCGTGGGTGCAGTAAGGCACGACGCTGATGATGTTTTTTACACCGGCGTCTTTTAAAGATTTGTAGGCTTTATTGGCGTTCTCGGTAAACTTATCCTGCATACCGGCGTGATAAAGCGTCGCCCCGCAGCATGGCTCGTTTTTGCCTAAGTAAGCAGGCTGGATGCCCATTTTATTCAGTACTTTTATAGCGGCGACTAAAGGCTTGACTTCAGATACGCCGCCGAGGGAAAGGACGTTGCTGTAAATGACCGGCAGATTAACGTGCAATTTCTTTTGAAAGCGGGCAAAACGCATGGGAAGTTCGGCGCCGATGACGGTTTTATCAACACCGCGCGCTAAAGACATCAGCTTTTCCAGCTGCGCCGAGAACTGGTAGCCGCAGCCGGCAAAGAATATGGTCTCGCCCTGGGCGGGGAGGTTGAGTTTATG
>JAQTMM010000071.1 GCA_028714335.1 Dehalococcoidales bacterium | reverse complement strand
TAGCTACGAAATGACGTCTTTTTTACGCAACCATTGACTTTACGTCAAGTTGGCACTTAAAATATAGTAGCGTCACTATAAGGTAAGTTATGAAACTAATAGTAATAGGCCTAGGGCAATGCGGCGGCAGAATAGCGGACGAATTCGCTCGTCTGAATAGAAGAGCGCACGCTAACCGCGGCCTTAGCATCATCACCGGTGCTTACGCTGTTAATACCGACATCGCCGACCTTAGCGGTTTAATCACCATCAATCCTAACACCGAGCGTATCCTCATCGGCGGTAAAAAGACACAGGGCCACGGCGTAGGTAAGATTAACGAACTCGGGGCAGAAATAGCCCATGAAGACGCCGATAAAATTATCGACATCATCCGTCGCACGGAAGGCTTTGCCGAAACAGACGCCTTTTTACTTATTGCCAGCGCCGGCGGCGGCACAGGCTCCGGCACAATATCGGTATTCTCGCAGTATATTAAAGAACGATATGTGGACAAGCCGGTTTATAACCTAATCATTTTACCCTTCGAGCACGAGGTTCAGACGGAAGACAGAACAGTTTATAACGTTGCCACCTGCTTGAAATCAGCTTACCTGGTGGCGGACGCAATATTCTTAATTGATAACCAGCGCTATATCATGAAAGACTCGCCGCTGACTCAAAACCTGGCACATATCAATCAATCCATTGTGAACCCGTTTTTTAACCTGCTTTGCGCCGGAGAAGAGAAAAAACCACAGTACATCGGGGCGAAGATTCTTGACGCCGGGGACATTATCCAAACACTGGTGGGTTGGACGGCTCTTGGCTACGGCCAGTCAGAGACCCGCGGATTTAAACCTTTTAGCGGCTCCAAAGACTTCCGCGACAAAGCCTCGGAAACACAGCGGGGCAGCTATGCCCTCGACCAAGCTTTGAGTTCTTTATCCGTGAAGTGCAACCCACTGGACTGCAAACGCGCTTTATACCTAATCTCGGCGCCGGCTAAAGAAATCAGCGTTGACATCATAAAAGAATTGGGCGGTTACATTAAAAACATCGCACCGGAAGCCATTATCCGCAGCGGCGATTATCCACGCGATAAAGGCACCGTTGATGTAACGTTAATTCTTTCAGAATTGAATGACATGGAAAAGGTGAGGAATTACTTCTCCAGAACCATTAACTTAATTTCGGAAATCAAGCGCCGCCAAGAAGGGTCGGTCAACACCCAGCGCAGTATCGATATCTCGATAAACGACATTCCGTCGTTGCTATAATTATTCTTTAATTTACCGGTTAATTTTTGGGTTTCTGCTGGCCGGGTTTCTGTTTCTTAGTTTCATACATCTTGGAAAGCATTTCCAGGCGTTCCGCCATGCGACTCTTTGTTTCTTTGGGCATTTCCCTAGATGATTCATCTACAATTTCCGCTGGTGCTTTTTCCTGTTTTTCTTCAGGCTTCTTCGGCGGTTCTTCTACCTTGACTTCTTCTTTTATTACCGGTTTGGGAGTTTCCTTGGGAGGCTCCTTAGGGGGCTCTTTTTCTTCAATAATGAGTTTTTTAGGTTGACTGACCGGTTCAGCCTTTGCTTCGAGTTCTTTCTTAAGACTTTCACGCAGCATTTCACGTGAAGTTTTTAACGAAGCCTCGATACTCTCTTTAGCCGATTGTTTGGCAGATTCGATGTTTTTCATCGCGTCTCTTAAAGCGGTCATAGATAGATCGGCTACTTCTTTAGAAACCTGGGTAGATACATCGGTGGTCTCTTTAACAGCCTGCATCGTCTTTTCCGCCGACTCCCGGGCATCATGAATCAACGATTCGGTGGCGGCACGGGCAGTCATAATCGCAGCATCGGTAGCTTCTTTTACCGCCTTGATGGCTTTTTCGGCCGCTACCTGTGTCTCTTTGACTAAATCGACTGCCGCTTCCCTGGCTATCTTGGCGCTGGTATCAATTGCTTCTTTGGTCTCCTGGTTGATCTGTTCCGCCTGGGCAATAGCTTCTTGAGTAGCCTTAATTGATTCTCGGGCAGTAGCTTCGGCTTCCTGTGCTAACGCTTCTACCTTGGCTAGTGTTTCTTGAGCAGTTTCTAGACCCTGCTTGTTTTCTTCATTGATGATATCAAGACGCTTCATGGTTTCTTGTGAGTTCTTCCGAGCCTCTTCAGCGGCTTCTCTAGTTGATTTGGTTAAGACGTCAGCCTGTGTGATGGCTTCTTCCATCATCTGGGAAGCAACTGCAACTGCTTGATTGCTTGACTCACTAAGTTTTTCAATACGGATGGAAGTTTCATTGGCGATCTTGGTGGTATTATCAGCAGCATCCTGGGCTTCTTTGGCAACCCGTTCTGCCTTGGCAATGGATTCTTTAGCTAACTTGTTGGCTTCATTCGCCGATTCCAGAACTGTTTTGGTGGTTGATTCCGTCAGATTGTTGGCGTTCTTGGCAATTTCTTCAGCGGAGGCGGCGGTCTTTCTAGCCTCGCGATTAATTTCTTCAATACGCGACAGGCTGTTTTGTGAAAGGTTAAGCGCGGTTTCTGCCGCGTTCATGGCGTCCCTTCCCATTTTTTCGGCACGTTCGATAGCGTCCGTAAAAGCCCTGACCATAGCTTCGGCATTTTCCTTGGGTTTTTTGGCTACTTCTTCCGCCTTCTTAATGGCTTCGTCGGCAGCTCTTAGCGTGGCTACCATCGCTTCCTTGGTCTGGCGGCTTACCTGTTCCGCTTTAACAATGGCTTCCTGGGCGGCTTTAGCCGAGGCTTCGGCTTTTTCTTTTATTTCTTTGCCAATGCGCTCTGCACGTTCGATGGCCTCTTGAATAATTTTCGCCGATTCATCAACACTCTTGCGAGTATCCTCTTCTGCTTTCTTAGAACGGTTCAATGCGTCGGCAGCTTTACCGGCTGCTTTTTCCGCAGCTATTTCACTCTCGCGCCGTAAAGCTTCGGCTTCCTTGGCTGCTTTTTCAGCTTTGTTAACGCTATCCCCGATTTCTCCTTTAAATTCTGGAGACATTTTTTTATCCTTTTTGATTATATTACTGTTGAGATTATTATATGCGCTTAATACTACTTTTTCAATAAATACCCAAACCTTAATTCTAACCTGGTAAATTAATATACATATTTTCCCTGGATATTTGATAATTTAACCTATCTTAACCTATTTTCTTGCGTTATAAGAGGTAATGGAGAGATTCCATCATTTTACATGTATAAATTGCTTTATCTAATTGACTTTGTATGATAAAATGGTCATAGACCATCGTAAAAAATCGATTCTAAAATTGAGGTGAAGAGTGAAACTAGTAGTTGTGGGACTTGGACAGTGTGGAGGTAGAATCGCCGATGAATTTGCCCGCCTGAATAGTAAAGCCAGCATCAAACGCGGTCTGGATGTTATTACCGGATGTTTTGCAGTCAATACCGATGCTTCAGACCTTTTGGGATTAACCAGTATTGGTAAAGACCATCACCACCGCATACTAATCGGCGGACGCAAGACCGGCGGCCATGGCGTAGGCAAGGTTAACGAGATGGGCGCGGAAATTGCCAGAGATGACGCAGACAAAATCATAGACAACATGCGCGGTATCAAAAAATTCTTTGAGACTGACGCGTTCCTGCTCATCGCCGGCACAGCCGGCGGTACCGGCTCCGGCGCCATATCCGTCATCACCCAGTATTTGAAGGAGCGGTACTTCGATAAACCGGTCTGGAACCTGTGTGTACTGCCTTTCGAACACGAAGAGGCTACCGAAGAACGGACGGTATTTAACGTAGCCACCTGCCTCAAATCCTGCTATTCGGTAGCGGACGCCGTTTTCCTGGCGGATAATCAGAGATATGTCCGTAAAGATTCCTCAATTCAGTCGAACCTGGAAAAAATCAATTCCATGATTGTTGCGCCGTTCTACAATATCCTTTGTGCCGGTGAGGAGAAAAGAGCCAAGTACATCGGTAATAAATTACTTGACGCCGGCGACATCATTCAAACCGTGACCGGCTGGTCAACCATCGGCGGCGGCAAGACAATAGCGCCTACCTTTAAGATGCCCACATTCGGTGATGATTACCGCAGCAAGGGTGCCGAAATCCAGAAAGGCATCCGGGCGATGGATGAAGCCATCAGCGAAATTTCAGTCAAAATCAATCCCGCCGATGCGCGCCGGGCTTTATTCCTGGTAACCGGCCCGCCTAAAGAAATTAACATGGACATGATTAAGGAAATCGGGGATTACATGAGGGATATCGCACCCGAAGCCATCATCCGCAACGGCGATTACCCGCGCGACAGCGGTGCGCTGGATGTAACTATCCTCTTCTCCGAGTTGTCCAACATCGAAAAGGTCAAAAATTATTATACCCGCTCCTCCAGCCTAATCCCCGAGTTCAAGAGACGGCAGGAAGAGACCGAAAGCAGGCTAAAAGACCTGGACGATATCTCCAAAGACATCCCTTCATTGCTATAATTGACCTATTTTTAGATAACCGGAGTCCCGACCAATAATCGGGACTCTTTTTTTAACAATTTTCAGGGAATTTACTTGGGCATTCGGATTAATTGGAGTATAATAACACAGTAATGGCTTCGCAAGTTTTTTACAGGAAATACCGCCCGCAGCTTCTAGCAGATATACAGGAGCATGTAGCCAAAACACTGCTCAACGCCCTGACCACCGAACGCGTTTCCCACGCCTATCTTTTCTGCGGCCCGCGCGGCACCGGCAAGACCAGCACCGCCCGGATATTGGCTAAAGCAGTGAACTGCCTGACCAACGGCAAGGGCGAACCCTGCAACGAGTGCACCATGTGCCAGGCAATCACCGAGGGCAGGGCTTTAGACGTTATTGAAGTGGACGCCGCCAGCAATACCGGCGTGGAAAATATACGAGACCTCCGGGAAAAAGTGAATTATGCCCCCAACGAGGCGCGGAAAAAGGTCTATATCATCGACGAAGTCCACATGTTAAGCACCGCCGCCTCTAACGCTTTACTTAAGACTTTAGAGGAACCCCCGCCCCATGCCATGTTTATCCTGGCGACCACCGAGGTTCAAAAGCTCCTGCCGACTATCCTCTCGCGGTGCCAGCGTTTTGATTTCCACCGCCACACGCTGGCTAACACCGTCAAAGAGCTGGAACGAGTCTGTAAGGGCGAAGACATCAAAGCCGAGCAGGAAGCACTAAAACTCGTCGCTAAAGCGGCTACCGGCAGTTTGCGCGATGCACTGAATCTTTTACAGCAGCTTAATACCTTTTACGGCAACGACTTGAACCTACAGCAGGCACAGGCGATGCTCGGTATTTCCGGCGACCAGCGTTCCAAGGAACTGGTTAAGCACATAATAGATAAAGACACAACCGCCAGCATTAAGACTTTAAATAATGTTAATAACGACGGGCTGGACCTGCGGCAGTTCCAACGCGAGCTAGTCGAGTACTTAAGGCTGCTGCTGCTGGTGAAAACCGGCTCCAGCGAGACCATAGAACTCACCGACGATGATATTAAAGAGCTTAAAGAACTGGCGGATAAAGCCTCGCTGGGGCAGATACTAAAAGCCGTCAAGCTCTTCGGGCAGCTTGAATTGAACCTGGATAACTACTCGACGCTACCACTGGAACTGGCAATAGTAGACTCAACACTGCCTGATAATGAGGCTAAAGAGGAACCTGTACGCCGCACTACACCCGAACCAGAAAAGGTGACTCCCAAAGCGCCTCCTAAAGCGTCCCCACCACCAGTTGCGGAGGTAAAAGCAGACCCGCCAGAGGAGAAAAAGGTGAATAATCCCGGCCCGGCGCCCAAAGCCGTGATAACTGACAATCCCGGCCCGGCGCCTAAACCTGCGGCTATGGAAAAACCCGCCCCCCCAAAGCAGACGGATGCGACACCCGACCCTTTTGATAACGGCAATCCCATCGTCCAGCTGCAGGGCCAGTGGAGTAAAATAATCAACGAGGCGCCGGACGGTATGGCTAAAACGCCCGCCGCCGCCCTGCTGCGGAGCGCACGCCCTAAAGAAATCGCGGAAGACATCCTGGTTCTTTCATTTAAGTTCCCGATTCTTAAAGAGAATCTGGAAAAAATAGAAAACCTAAAGATAGCCGAGAAAATCGTCAGCAGTTTTATGGGCCGCCCCTGCAAGGTGCGCTGCGTATACGAGCATGAGAACAACCATTTAGTTAAAGCGGCACAACAAAAATACGGCGCCCAGGTTATCAGTATGGAGGACACGAAATGATGAATAAAAATATGATGCAGCAAGCGCAGAAACTCCAGCAGCAGCTGCTCAAAGCCCAGGAAGAACTGGAAACCCTAATGGTGGAAGCCAGCTCCGGCGGCGGGGCGGTCACCGTAGTCATGAACGGCCAGATGCAAATCCAGTCGGTGAAAATTTCTAAAGAGGTGGTTGACCCTGCAGAGGTGGAGATGCTGGAGGATTTGGTTCTAAGCGCCGTTAAAGAGGCACAGGTTAAAGCGCAGGAAGCCGCTTCTAAGAAAATGGGGGCGTTAACCGGCGGTATGAAGCTACCGGGGTTGATGTAAAGGAGAAGCGTGTCCAAACAAGAGCCCATCACCCCCGCTACCGACGCCATCGGGAAACTGGTGCAGGAGTTCTCTAAACTCCCCGGCATCGGGCCGAAGAGCGCCCAGCGCATTGTGTTTTACCTGCTGCGCAGTACAGAAGACAAAACCAGCACCCTCGCCGAGGCTTTGGCATCCCTAAAGCAGCGGGTCAACCTGTGCTCGGTGTGCTGTAACGTTACCGAGAGCGACCCCTGCCCCATCTGCCGCAACTCCCAGCGCGATACCACTTTGGTCTGCATCGTGGAGCAGCCGCAGGATATTTTAGCTTTAGAGCATACGGGGGCGTATAAAGGTCTTTATCACGTCCTCCATGGCGCGATATCCCCCACCGAGGGCATCGGGGCGGATAACATCAGGATTAGAGAACTGCTCGACCGCTTTCAGAACGGCACGGTTAAGGAGGTCATCCTTGCCACCAACACCAACATGGAAGGCGAGCAGACGGCGATGTACCTTTCCCGCGTGATTGCCCCCCTCAACATTAA
>JAQTMM010000070.1 GCA_028714335.1 Dehalococcoidales bacterium | reverse complement strand
AAGTGCTTGACGCATGCCCCCGCCTTTTTACTCTGGATGCCCTTGATTATCGCCACCGTCATCTTTTGTGAAAGGTACGGGTCTTCCGAATAGCTTTCAAAGTTCCTGCCCCCCAGCGGCGAGCGGTGGATGTTGACGCAGGGGCCTAAAAGAACGGCACAGCCCCGCGCCAGCGTCTCCTCCCCTAAAGCTGCGCCGACTTTGTTAATCAAGTCGGGATTCCATGTAGCTGCCATACCGACGCCCGGCGGGAAACAGGTGGCGGGGATGGTTTTCTTTTCGTCGGCTTTATCCATCGTCCGCGCGCCGTGCGGCCCGTCGGTAACCTTTATCGCCGGTATCTTTAGCCGCTCGA
Organism: Dehalococcoidales bacterium; assembly: GCA_028714335.1. GTDB lineage: Bacteria > Chloroflexota > Dehalococcoidia > Dehalococcoidales > RBG-16-60-22 > RBG-13-51-18. The sequence continues at coordinate 6,806 of JAQTMM010000070.1, read as the reverse complement.
TGGCGTGGGTATTCCAAAAATCCACACCCGCCGTTAAAGCGACCTTTTCCTCCAGCGTCATCTGCTTGATTAACGATTCGATTCTCTTGTCCATAGTAAGTACTCCTATTCTAGTTGGGCAGGCTGTTTAAAAAGTCCAGCAGGGCTTTCTTGTAATCATTAAAGTTCTCGCGGCGGATGCTGTGTCCCGCCCCCATGATTTTCACCCACTTGAACGGCTGCGGCGAGGTCCACAGTTTAGCGGCTTTTTCCGCCGTCTCTTTAGCCACCAGCCCGTTCTCCGCGATGATGAGGAGGGTGGGGCACTTTATCTTGGGCACCTGCTCCTTGTAAGAACCCGGGTTGACCACCATAAAATCAAACAGCCTCTTGTCGTACTGCATCTTTGATTCCGCCCAGGGCGGTATTTCCGCCTCCGGCCAGGTGGGGTTGGATTTCCTGCCTTCCGCCTTCAGCTCTTCCAGCGTCATCTTGCTCATCGACGCCATGTAGGTTTTTATATCGGCCTGGTTGGGCGGGGGCATCGTGTCCTGCTGCAGCCAGGCGGGGTCTTCCAGAACCATCGCTCTGGGGAGGTCGGGATAAGTGACGGCTACATTCGTCACCGTGCCCGCGCCCATGGAATGCCCCATGATAATCGGCTTGGTTAAGCCCAGCTCTTTTACCAAATCGGCAACCTGCTCGGTGTGACTGCTAAAAGTAAATTTTTCATCCAGCTTATCGGAAAGCCCGTGCCCCTGTGCGTCCGGCATTATAACGTCGTAGTTTTCCGACAGCACTTCGGCTATCGGCGTCCAGCACAACCCGTTGTCCGTGGCGCCGTGGAGCAGGATAATCGGCGGCTTGTTCCCGCCGGTGCGGTAGTAATGGAGTTTAATTCCCTTGGTCGTAAAATCGCCGTCTTTATATTGCAGCATAATGTCCCTCCTAAACTTAAATTCACTTGATTTTAATGCCTGTGGGTATATTTAGGCAAATAATCAAAAAAGTGCTACTATATACCGAAGAAACATACAGCATTTTACCGGAGGAATATCATGGCAAAGGGTCATTTCGAGAAGCTGCTCGAGCCGGGCAATATCGGCAAGGTCAAGACGAGGAACCGCCTGGTAAAAACCGGCGCCGGGACGTTCATGTGGCACGAGGACGAGACACATATGAACAAACGCATCCTCGCCTATTACGAGAGCCTGGCGCGGGGCGGGGTGGGGCTGTTGATAGTAGAAAGCCCCACGATTGATTACCCCGCCGGGGCGCGCTGGCGCCAGCGCTACCGCATTGACGACGACAAGTACGTCAAGGGTTTGAGCGAACTCACCGAGGTTATTCATAAGCACGGCTGCCCCACCTTTATGCAGATGAACCACGACGGCCCCTGGGAGGCTAACATCCTCGGCACCGATAGCCCGTTTAAAGGACCGCCCATCGGTGCGTCCGTCGTATCGGTAAAAAGTGAGAACGACTTTCACAACCAGCCGCCGCGCGCGCTGTCAATCCCGGAAATCGAGAAAATTATTGATAAGTTCGCCAGCGCCGCCGTGAGGGCTAAAAAGGCGGGGTTCGACGGCGTGGACATCAACGCCGCCAGCAGCCATTTACTGCATAACTTCCTCTCGCCCTACTGGAACCGCCGCACGGACGAATACGGCGGCAGCCCGGAAAACCGCGCGCGCTTTGTAACCAGCATTATTAAAGAAATCAAAAAGAGATTAGGTAATGACTTCCCGGTTTCCGTCTGCATTAACGCTATAGAAATCGGGCTGGCCGCCGGCATTCCTGATAATAGGTGCATCACCGTGGAGGATGCGCGTAAAACGGCGCAGTTATTGGAGCAAGCCGGCGCGGACATGATTCACGTGCGTAGCCACTGGCTGGGCTACCACGTGGGCGCTTACCTCCCCGACTTGATGTTTTACCCCGACTTCCCCCTCTCCCTCAAAGACCTGCCCGTAGTGTATAACGCGAAGCTGCGCGGCAAAGCTTGGAACGTTATCCTGGCGGCGGGGATTAAGGCGGCGGTAAAGATACCGGTCATGGTGGTGGGTAAACTCGATGCTGAATTGGGAGAAAAGGTTCTGGAAGCGGGGCAGGCCGACTTCATCGCTATGACACGCCGCCTGCAGGCCGACCCCAATTACCCCCATAAGGTCGCCGACGGACGTCTTGAAGACATTGCCCCCTGCACCGCCTGCGAGAACTGCCTGGGCACCAGCCGCTGCCGCATTAACGCCTTCATGGGTAAGGAATACAACACTGTTGAAAAAGCGGATAAAAAGAAAAAGGTGGTGGTCGTGGGCGCGGGGCCTGCCGGCATGGAAGCCGCCCGGGTAGCCGCTTTAAGGGGCCACGACGTGACGCTTTACGACGGCAGTGGTAAGTTGGGTGGTTTATTGCCCATCGCCGCCGTAGTCAAAGGCACGGAGCTGGAAGACCTGCCCAAAATTATCAATTACTTTAGAAACCAGTTTGAAAAGCTGGGCGTAAAAATGGCGCTGGGTAAAAAGGTCAGCGTCAAGACTATTGAGAAGCTAAAGCCGGACGCGGTCATCATCGCCACCGGCGGCGCGCCCGTCCTGCCCGACATTAAAGGCATTGACGGCTCTAACGTAATGGGCGGGGCTAAACTGCATAAGAATCTTAAATTCTACCTCAAATTCCTCCCGCCGAACTTTTTACGCTGGCTGACTAAGTTCTACCTGCCCATCGGCAAGCGGGTGGTGATTATCGGGGGGAGTCTGCACGGCTGTGAACTCGCCGAGTTTTTAACACTGCGGGGGCGCCAGGTAACCATCGTTGACACCGCCGAGCGCTTTGGTCAGGGCATGGTGGACGCTATCATGGCGTACCTGTTCCAGTGGTTCAATAAAATGGGTGTCAAGTTCATCGGGGGAGTGAAAGGCTATGTTGAAATCAATTCGGAGGGGCTGGTTTTTATTAACGAAAACGGCGCCGAGGAAATGCTCCCCGCCGATACCGTCATCCCCGCTTTACCCCTTACGCCCGACCTAAAACTTTACGAGAACCTCAAGGGCAAGGTCAAAGAGCTTTACGCCATCGGCGACTGCAAAGAGCCGCAGCTGATAGCCGACGCCGTCAGCCAGGGCATGGAAACCACCCGCGCTATTTAGATAAGGGAGACAAGACATGGCTGAAAAGAAATACGCCAAGAACTTCATCACGGAAGATAAGATGGGTCCCCTGCCGCCGGAAGACCTCAAGAGCATGGAGGAACAGGCCAAAGCAGGGAGGACTTTAGACCGCACGATGATGATGGGGATACAGGACTCCATCTTGCCGGGGGCTTTCTTTTCGGGGTGCGAGTGGCTGTGGGAACTCACCGGCGATGGCCCGGTCAGCATTGAACTGCCCCACACCCACGACTTCGATGAGATTATCTGCTTTATGGGTTCAAAACGTGAAAACCCCCGCGACCTGGGTGGGGAAATCGAGTTCTGGATGGACGGCGAGCCTTATACCATCACCAAGTCCTGCTACATCTTCATCCCCAGGGGCGTCAAGCACTGCCCCGTCGTCATTAAGAGGATAGACACTCCCATCTTTATGTTTGAAGCCGGCAACAATACCGCGCATTTCCGTATTCGTTAAAGGAGGAATCATTATGCCTAAGAAACAAGTGAAGAAACAAACGAAGAAGAAGGATTATAACAAGTACTTTGTCAGCAAGCCCGCCTACGAGGTCATCCCGGTCATGGAGGTTAAGGGCCGCCGCGGCGCGATGACGCTGATGAGCAATAACCTGGTGCCGAAAACCAATATGTACATCGAGACCGGCTGGGTCTTTGGCATGCCCGACCCCAACCCCCATATCGAGGAGCACTCCCATGATTACGACGAAATCGTTATCCACCTCGGCACCGACCCCAATAATCAGGAGGAGCTGGGCGGAGAGATTGAGTTCATGGTGGGCGGCCAGCCGTTAATCATTAATAAAACCTCGGCGGTGTACGTGCCCAAGGGCGTGCCTCACGGGCCGCTGACCTGGAAAAAGTACAAAAAGCCTCACCTGGAATTCACCATCATGATTGGCGCCGGCACTTTAGCCCAGGCCGACCCGGGCGGTCATGAAAAACTACGCAAGCAGAAAAAGGAGAAGAAATAATGGCTAACTGGGATAAGAAATACTTTGTGACGGAACTTAGGGACGTTGTGGGTGACGCGCCTTGGTCGCCGGTGTTTATGGATAATGAGGCGCGGCGTGTTATCTCGCTGGATAGCGACGTTATGAAGGGCGCTTTTTATATGGAGACGGCGTGGTTCCTCCCCGGCGACTGGCCGGATAAGACCGGTTCGCGTCAAGACCGCACCATTGGCGAACACGTTCATGATTATGATGAGGTGATTGCCTGGGTAGGCACCAACCCCGATGACCGGTACAACCTTAATGGCGAGATAGAAATCTGGATAGACGGCAAACAGAACTTTATTGACCGGAGCTTTTTATGCTTTGTTCCCGCCGGGGTGAAACACGGCCCGATTAACATTAGAAAAATCACCAAGCCGATGTTCCACTTCACCGCCGGCATGGGGAAGAAGTATAAGGGGTAGGGGGGGTATAGTATGGACGAACAGGAAATCATACGTAAATCACTTGATCATATCTTTAAAGGAATAGATACTCTAAGAGAAGCCTTCAACAAAAGACAATTTACCGTTGATGGACGTCTAGTTGGAGATTTGGGTGAAATAATTGCAGAACTAAATTATGATGTCATATTGTACCCCAAATCAAAACCATTTTATGATGGAGAAAGCTCTGATGGCAAGAAAATACAGATTAAAGCTACTTTCCAAGACGAACTTACCTTTGGGAAAGTTCCCGAATACTATCTAGGTTTTAAACTTTTCAGAGACGGACGATACGAAGAAATTTATAATGGCCCAGGTATGCCTATTTTTGACCGTTATAATCATCGGAAAAATATAGGTGTTAAATTACTTCGTTTTCCAAATAGCGAACTCAGAGAACTTGCTTCAAATGTACCCATTGAAAATCGCATTAAAAAACGCCACTAATAAATAACCAAAAATCCCCCGCCTCTTAGGTTTGCGGGGGATTTCTTTTTGTCTTTAGCTTCGGAGCTGGCGAGGTTGACAACCGGGTGTCATAGATATATCATTTAGCTTACCTAAAAGGAGGGAGGCTGAATTATGTGGAAAAGGAAAGAGAAGAAAGAGGAAATAGAGGAGAAGAAAGAGGAAAGTCTATTAGAAGAGCTGTGCGGAGATGACGCTGAACTATATAACTTTCTTGGTAATTATTTGTTTCTAGATCCGTTATCGGCTATATCCCCAAATAGCCTTGATGCCCTCATCGAGGAGGGGGGTAAAACCGGAGACTTCAGACCAGCCGTGGATAAAGCAATTTTCGAGGGCGCTCAAAACCCGGGGAAAAAAGAAAAATATATAAAAATTATACAAAGCCTCGCGCTGAAGACTATACACGCCACCGAGAAAGATATAGAAAAGGTAAAGAAGGAAGGACTCACCGACCGGGTTACGTACCTTACCAAAAGAATTGAACTCCAGAAATTAATGAACGAAAAAACGCAGGACATAATCAACGTAGCTTCCAAGTTCTACACCGAGAGACTGCTGGTACTGGGCGAAACCTTGAGAAGAGATGAGAGAAGAGAAGAGAGAGAAAAAGCTGAAGCGGAAGAATGGAGAAAAGGGAAACTGGAAAAAGATGCGCGGGAAGCCAGAAAAACAGAGGAAAAGAAGATGGGAAGGGAAGAAAGAAAGGAAGCTAAGGAACGAAATAAAAGAGAAGAGATGATGGCGGAGGAAAGGAAGGAAGGAAAAGGCGGCAGGCAAGAGGCAGTTGAAGAAGAAGAAAGAAGAATAGCCAAATTAGAAGAAGCGGCGCGGGAAGCCAGAAAAAAAGAAAGAGGGAACTAATTATACCCCCGCTGTAAAAACCAATTTTTGTATTAAAAATCCCCCGAATCTTTTAGAGACGGGGGATTTCTGTTTTGTCTACTGAACTCTAGGATAATGATAACTTATATACCATTGTATCCCAAATTTATCGGTACAACCGCCGCAATAGTCTCCCCAGTAAACGTCCGTTAGCGGCGTTTTATCCGTGCCGCCTTCGGATAAAGCATCATATACTCTTTTAGCTTCTTTAATGCTGCCAACGCTGACTGCTATCGTGATGTTATTGCCCTGCACCAGCTCCTTGCGGTACAACTTGCTTTGGTCGTCGCCCGCCAGTAAGGTTTCCTTGCCTTTTCTTAAAGCTACAAAGGCAATTTTTTCTTCGTCTTCCTGCTCAATTTTATAGCCGTGCGGCTTCATCTCCTTATAACGTTGGAGCATAAACAATTCCCCGCCGAAAACGCTCTGGTAAAACTTAAAGGCTTGTTCGCACGTGCCCGGGAATCTTAAGCCAAAGTCGATTTTAAACGCCATGGTGCCCCCCTTAAATAATTAGAATGTTTGTTCGTTTTTCATATTATATTGTTTGTTCCAGTAATTGTCAATAAGTTGTATAATGTAACAAACTTTTCATTTATATCGAGGGGGGTGTTTCATGCGCAAGTTACTAGAGGGCAAAGTGGCGGTGGTTACCGGCTCCGGCAACGGCATCGGTCGGGCGCACGCTTTAGGGTTGTCTAAACAGGGGGCGAAGCTGGTGATTAACGACATCGGCACTTCCGCCTACGGCCAGGGCATCTCCCGCGACCCGGCGGATGCTGTAGTTAAAGAGATTAAAGCGATGGGCAACAGCGCCGTCGCTTGCTATGACAGCGTCACCACGGAAAAGGGCTGCGCCAATATTA
>JAQTMM010000069.1 GCA_028714335.1 Dehalococcoidales bacterium | reverse complement strand
ACCTATGAGGATTTCTTAAAGCCGGAAGACTCCGGCAAATACGCTTTAGCCAAAACGCTTTTCCCCTTGAGTGTTGCCAACTATCTGGACTTTAAGTAATTTTAACGGAGATACATCATGAACCAAAAACCCGTATTCCTCTTTGCCGGTGGACGCCGCGACCGTAAGCAGGGTCCCAACCCGGATATTCAAACGGTATACCGCACCTTCGGGATTAAGAGCCCCACTGTGGCCTACATTGGTGTGGCCAGCGGGGACGACCGCAACTTCTTTGGCTGGATAGCCTCCGAACTGACGGCCTCCGGAGCTGACAAAGTCGTCCACGCCGTCACAGTGCCCAAGAACGCTGACCTCAATAAAGCCAGGAAAATCCTGGAGGACGCCGACATCGTCTACATGAGCGGCGGCGACGTTGATGCCGGCATGGCTATCTTGCAGGAAAAGCATCTGGTGGATTTTTTCACCGGGCTTTACCGGCAGGGCAAGCCTTTCTTCGGCATGTCCGCCGGCGCTTTAATGCTATGTAAAAAATGGGTGCTCTGGGACGATACTGACAATGATGATTCCGCCCGGCTTTTCGATTGCCTCAACTTTGCCCCGGTTATTTGCGATGCCCATGATGAAGACTCTGACTGGGAAGAACTTAAAGCCGCCTTGAAGCTGGAAAAAGAAGGTGTCAAGGGTTACGGGCTGGGTGCCGGGTCGTCAATCAAAGTAACCCCTGCAGGTGAGGTGTCATTGGTGGGGGGTAACGTTTATCAGTATGTGCGCCGCGGCAATGAGGTTGTTGCTTTAAAAGACGCACTGCCGCCTTGTGAATAAAAAGATAGACCGGGAAAAATGCCGGTTAGGTGCCGACTTTTAACGACACGATAGAAAGAACGATGAAAATAACCGCCAGCACGATAGTTAGTTGAAAGAGGGTTTTTTCCATGCCGCGCCTGGTACGGTAAACCGTATCCGCCTGCCCGAAGATGCCGCCGAGGCCGCCGCCCTTAACCTGTAATAGGGCTACTGCCGTCAACGCCACCGCCACGACTATCTGCGCTATATATAAATAAGTTAGCATCCTTGTTCCTCCACCATTCCTTTATACTTCCGCCAGCTTCCGCTTTAATACCTCGTTGACAATCTGCGGATTGGCTCGCCCCTTGCTTGCCCTCATTACCTGCCCTACCAGAAACTTCAGGGCGGTCTCTTTCCCCGCTTTATAGTCGGCTACGGGCTGCACATTTGATTGTATCACTTCAGCCACTATTTTCTCAAGCTCCCCGGTGTCGCTTATCTGGCTGACGCCGCGCTTGCTGATGATATCCCCGGCGCTCTGGCCGGTGTTGAACATCTCTTCCAGTACTGTTTTGGCGGTGGCGGCATTAATCGTCCCGTGCGAGCTGGCGATTAATGACGTAAGCGCCGCCGGGCCGACCTTCTTTCTAAACTCCTCGATGTCAATGCCGCCGGCGTTGGTGATGCGCGTCACCTCGCCCAGCAGCCAGTTGCTGACCTCTTTAGGTGTCACTTCCTTGTTGGCCTTGACTCCCTCCTCAAAATAGTCCGCCATCGCCTTGGTGTTGGTGAGTTGGACGGCGTCGTACTGCGTCAGGTCGTACTCGCTCATAAACCGGTCGCGGCGGGTTTCCGGCAGCTCCGGCAGTTTACCGCGTACTGCTTCAATCCACTCCTGGCTGATTACTATCGGCGGCAGGTCCGGCTCGGGGAAGTAGCGGTAGTCTTGGGCGTATTCCTTGGTGCGCTGGGACACGGTTTTATTCTGCTCGTCAATCCATCCCCGCGTTTCCTGCACCAGCTTCTTGCCTTCCGCCATGGCCTTGCGCTGCCGTTTCTCTTCATATTCCATCGCCATGAAAACAGCTTTAAAGCTGTTTAAATTCTTCACTTCAACCTTCGGGCCCAGTTCCGTGGTGCCTTCCGGCCGGATGCTTATATTAGCGTCACACCTGAAGGCCCCCTCCTCCATATTCCCCGTGGAAATGCCCAGGTACTGTAAAATGCTGCGCAGCTTAATCAAATACTGGCGCGCTTCCTCCGGCGAGCGCATGTCCGGCTCGCTGACGATTTCCATCAGCGGCAGTCCGGAGCGGTTGACGTCCACCAGGCTGTAGTCCTCCCCGCCGCTGCTGCGGTGCAGGAGTTTGGCCACGTCCTCCTCAAGGTGGATATGGTTCACCCCGATTTTTCTCGTCTTGCCGTCAACCTCGATGGTGACATAGCCCTGCTTGCTGATGGGGGCGTAAGCCTGCGATATCTGGTAGCCCTTCATCAGGTCGGGGTAGGTGTAGTTCTTCCTGTCGAACCTGGTGAATTCTGCAATCGGGCAGTTAAGCGCCAGCGCCATCATCATCGTGTATTCTATGGCCTGTTTGTTGATGACGGGCAGTACGCCGGGCATCCCCAGGCATACCGGGCAAACGTGCGTGTTCGGCGGCGCGTTAGCGTAGTCGGCGCTGCAGGCGCAGTACATCTTGGTTTTGGTTAAAAGCTGGGCGTGTGTTTCCAGCCCGATGACGGTTTCGTAATTCATAAAAACATCCAGTAAAAAACAATATCAAGTATAGCAACAAAGCCCTGGCCTAGCAAGAAATATGGTGAAAATATCCAAATATGTTATAATTTTTACGTTAGCACTGGGGGCCGTAGTTCACTCGGGAGAACGCCGCGTTTGCATCGCGGAGGTAGGGGGTTCGAATCCCCCCGGCTCCACCAATTACTCATGAAGGCAAGGGGGGCAGTTTATCCCGAGCCAGCCGAGGGAAATCCCCCCGGCTCCACCAATTCCCCACCAAAAATCTATTGGCTCTTTATAGCGCTTCCCTCATCTTCTTCCTTGATGAGCATCCGCGCCAAGACGATTATCGCCACGTAGTAGAAATACGTCCACAGACTGCGCCAGGCAAAGAACAGCGGTAATATCGCCAGCACTGGCCCGATGTCGGGGTATTTCTTGCAGTAGCGTAAATACCACAAACCTCCGCCGATTAATACGCCAATTTCGGCAGCAACAAAAGGCCATGTCGTGTGAATATTAACTAATCCGCTTGTTACCAGCGAAACTGCTCCCACCCCCAGCGGAAACATCGGCTCCAGCATCGGTGCCATGATGGAGTTCATCCAGACCTCCGGGTTGTTGATGATGAAGTAGCCGTTAGTGGCAAAAAATACCGCGATGATTACCCCTGCCCATATCCAAAACCTCTTCCACCCCCATGTTCTAAACAGCAATATTCCAAAGAATGGCAGAAAGAACCAGGCGGTCTGTTTGGTAGCCACCGCCAACCCCATGAAGAGGCCGGAAACCCAGTCGTTCTCGCCCAGTGTTACCCACGCTATCAACAGCAGCGGAAAAATTATTAACCCGGTTTCCCCACACCCCAGCGTATTCCACAACTCTAAACTGCATAGCGTAACCCCGATGAAGATAAGCCGTCTCTTGTTCGGCACCCGCCAGGCCACGTATACCAGCGCGGCAATCATTATAATGGCATAGATAATCCGGATGTCTGTAATCCCTATTGCTATAAAAGGCGCTATCGATAAAAAAGTGCCTGCCGGATAACATACCTTTGATTCAATTTCCTCGGGTATTTGGGATGGATTTTGTTTGGCTTCGTTCCAGACTTCTTCTATTTGTTGCGCGCTGGGATAAGGGAAATCATACTCAAATCGGCCCTTCTGCAGCGGCGTCACGCGGTCGTAAACCCCGTCGTACTTCTCCAGCGCCGTGACGATGTTGGAGTTGGTGTAGGGATTTTTCCCGTCTAAAAGGTTCTCTGCTGCCTGCTGGCTTAATGCCGTACCATCGTTATAGCGGAAGCCGTCATAGAGCGCCTGCACCACCTCATCCGCGCCGGAGTTCACACCGTCATCCAGGATGTTATGTGTGAAGCATGTTAGAATAACCGTTTCCGCCACGCCAACGACGAACATCACGATGAATATCAGGATTGCTCCGCGCTTTAGTACCCCACCCCACTTCTGTAGCTTAACGTCCGTCTGTGGCCTGACGATGAGGAACATGATGAAGAACCACAGCAGCCAGAAGACCAGCCCCACCATCCAGAAGGCAATGTTATCAACAGAATAGCCTATTCCGGAAACTGCTGAAGCAATCAATTGGACCGCTACCGCCACGAAGAACAGCATGTAGTGCGGTTTAGCGTCAACCGGGAAAAAAGCTAGCTTGTTTCCCAGGTTAGTAAAAGGATTATTGCCCTTAGCTTTTTTTCCCATGTAATGTTATATTGTAAACCCGCCGTGTATAGGATGCAAATATGCCCCACGCCGTCGGGTTTGACGGTTTTAGCCCTTTATTTCTATAATTAGCTATTTACCCGCTGAAAAAGGAGACTTCATATGTCAGAACGTGTATTATGTGTTTTGCATAACATCAAGTCAGCCAAAGCGTTCGGCACCCCGGATGCTTATAATATGGCGGTGACGAATTACCGCTGCATCTTCGCTAAATTTACTGCCGATATACTGAAACAAGCCAGCGCCGAAGCCAATGCTCAAGGACAGGCGGAGGGAAAAGGCTTCTTTGAACGATGGGCTGATCAGCTGACGGCAACTCTCTTTTTTGGCAACCGCTACCTCGGTTGGCCCGGCGAGGCCGTGCTTGCAGAATGTCCGGGCAACTTTGCTATTGAATTTACGAATATACACCGCGTCACTTTTAGAGAAAAAAGAAGATACCAGGAGCCCGGCCAGATAATCGTCCGCATCTACGGCGAAGTAACCTTTGATACCACATTTGGTAAATACACTTATCAATTAGATAACATGCCCGTGGACGATATTGCCGCCATGCGCGGCGTTATGGGCAATCTTGTGCAGGGTTAATGCTCAAAGAATTAGGCGGGGGTTTTTAGCCCCCGCCTTTTTGTTTTTCTACTTTGTGAAGTTCTTGCCGACAATTACCGAATCGAACGATTCGGCGAACATGATATGCCCGAACATGATGGGTTTGTCCACCCGCTTGAAGTTCAGCGGGCAGTGCGGCACGTTGCTCGGCACGTAAACCCAGGTCGTGCTGGTGATGACGTGCTTTTCAGCGTCCTCGCCCTCGCCCAGTGTGAACTCCACCTCCGCCCCGAACTCTTTAAAGTTCATCGGGTCGCCGCCGATGAAGTACAGTATCTCCGCCACCTTGTGCCGGTGTCCGTTCGGTATCATCTCGTATGGATAATAAATGGGGCGCAGCACCTGGGTTAATGGCTCGTCCCAGTCCTTAACGCGTTCGTGCTGCCCGATGCCGATGTAAACCGGCGCGTCCGGCGGCGTCCCCGGATGGATGATGCCCCAGGGCTCTTTAAGAAAATACTTGTCATACTTGCCGTTAGCCATGTTGTCTCCTTTGCTTTTTAGACAGTGTCATTTTGCTACTATTTAAGCACAATACGGCTGTTATTACAATTTTCCTTCGCCGTTAAAAAGGCGTATTATATTAACAGTTTCACGGAAGAAAGGATATTCCCTATGAAGAAACTGCTGTTTATTACCGGGTTGTGCTTTATTTTACTCTTCACTTCGTTTGGTTGCGGCAGTTCCGTTAACCTTGATTCCGAAAAACAGACCGCCCAGGCGGTAGTCCATTCCGCGGCTGTAGGGCTGGGGGGAATCTTGACGGGCTATGACGATGAATCCGCGCGCATCCAGATTATCCGCGATTATATTGAGGGCGTACGCTTTTACCCCGACCAGAGCGGTTACTTCTACGTTTACAACTTCGCCTGCGTCAACATCGCCCACGCCACCCAGAAAAACCTGGTGGGCCAAAACCTTTACGATTATCAGGACTCGCGGGGCAACTATGTAATTAGGCTGTTGTCCGCTGCTGCGCAGGGCGGCGGAGGCTTTGTGGAATATTACTGGGTAAGCCCCAGTGACGTTACCGGCGCTGAACAGCAGAAAATCGGTTACGTTGAGCCTATCCCTGGGACTGATTATTTTATCGGCACCGGTGTTTATACCGGAGAGTAATAAATATAGGATAACTCCCCTTCCACAAATGCCCTCCAACCATAAGCCTAAGTAATCCGGTATTGTAATAGCACTGATACTATGATAATAATGGAGATAGAGGGTGAAGGTTAACCGGAGGGGAGAACGCTATGAAAATCAGTGTCGTAGGCGCGGCGGGTTATGTTGGTTCTAATGTAGCTGTAACCCTGGCTTTACAGGGTATAGCGGACGAAATAGTCCTTATCGACCCGCCTAAAACCAACATTATTACTCAATTTGCCATGGACGTCGGTACGGCCGCCGCCAGAAGAAACCAGAACGTGCGCGCCGGTGAAATGGATGAAATGAAAGGCTCGCATATCGTTATCGTGGCGGCTGGAGCTCCTCAGGGCTTTATCAACTCCCGTATGGAGATGCTGCCCAAGAACATGCCGATTATCCGTGATGTAGCGGAAAATATTAAAAAACTCGCGCCCTACTCCATCGTTATCACCGCTACCAATCCCGTTGACCCGCTCAACTACCTGATGTACCGCCAGACCGGGTTCGACCGCTCCAAGATTATCGGCTATTCCTCCAACGATACCCTGCGCTTCAGGCAGATAATCGCCCAGACCTTCGGGCATGATTATGCCGATGTCGCCGGCTTTATCATCGGTGAGCACGGCGAGAGCCAGGTGCCGTTTTTCAGCACCGTGCTGGTGAAAGACAACTCCATTCATATTGACAACACCACCCGCCAGCAAATCCGCACCCAGATAGGTGAAGTGCTGCGCCGCTTTGAAGAACTTAAGACAGGCCGCACCGCCGGCATCACCTCGGCTATCGGTATCAGGGATATCGTTCGGGCTATTCAAAATAACACCCACGAGATTATCCCCAGCTCGGCTATCCTCGACGGCGAGTACGGGCAGCATGACATCAGCATGGGGGTGCCTTTGGTATTAGGCAGCGGCGGCATTATCGAGATTAAAGAGCTTAAGCCCGCACCGGATGAACTCCCCTATCTTGACAAAACAATCGAGGTTGTGAAAAACGCCATCCGCCAGGTTAATGATTTTCTAGGCGTGCCTTCTAAAGAATAAAATAACCGCACATTCGCAAATATTCGCCCTCACGTATTACAATATAGTTGTGCCTCTATGAAGAGGAAAGTTATGTTTCACCCGGGAGTGAAAAATCAATGAAGATAAGCATTATCGGGGCGGCGGGTTACGTCGG
>JAQTMM010000068.1 GCA_028714335.1 Dehalococcoidales bacterium | reverse complement strand
CCGCAACCCTAAAATTACATGGTACGCGCCGGGATGGCGGAATGGCAGACGCAGCGGACTTAAAATCCGCCGGAGAAATCCTTGTGGGTTCGACTCCCTCTCCCGGCACCAAAAGGATAGAATATGCCCTGGTTGATTGTTATTTTTAGCTACCTGCTCGGCTCAATGCCAACATCTTATATACTGGGGCGTTTTAAAACCGGACGGGACATCCGCCGTATGGGGGATGAAAACGCCGGAGCCGCTAACGCCTTCCGCGAACTGGGTTCTAAAATCGGTGTTCTTGTTGGTGTCATTGACGCGGTTAAGGGTTCGGCGGTGATACTCATCGCACAGGCATCCAGCATGTCGCAACCCATCGTATTACTGGCAGGACTGGCGGCAGTTATCGGTCACAACTGGCCTGTCTTTTTAAAGTTCCGAGGGGGGCGGGGCGTCAGCACCACCATCGGCGTTTTATTAGTGCTGGTGACCATCCCCATGCTGGTGCTGGCAATACCGACGGTAGCCGTCCTCGTTTGGCGGCGCAACGTAACGCCGGCGCTGGCTTTCCTCTTTATCACTTTACCGCTTGTTGACCTGGCGTTTCGCATAGAACCCATCCTTATTGGCTATGGCATTGCTTTGCCGGCGCTTGTGGGCATCACTACATTTTTCCGTACCAGACCTAAAGCTTTAAAACAAGCCAACCCCCAACATCAATAAGACAAAGGAGCGTCCTTGACTAAGAAAATCGACCGCGGGCTTGTCCAGGTTTTTACCGGCGAAGGCAAAGGGAAAACTACAGCCGCGCTGGGGACGGTTCTGCGGGCGGCGGGCCACGGACTAAAGGTTTCCGTCATTTTCTTTATCAAGGGCAATTATTCTCACGGCGAATACAAAACCCTGCGCGCTTTGCCCGACGTCCAGGTTAAAGCCTACGGACTGCGCAAATTTATCATGGAAAACGGCAAGCCAAATCCCAAAGAAGTAGAGCAGGCTAAAGCCGCCCTCGCCGCGGCGAGGGAAGATATAACCGGGGGAAAATACGACCTGGTGATATTGGACGAAGTTAACTGCGCCAGCTTCTTCCAGCTAATAGATCCGGAAGATATTTTACAACTCATTAAAGACAAACCAAAACATGTCGAACTTATCCTCACCGGGCGTAACGCTAATAAAAAGGTCATGGCGGCGGCGGACCTGGTGACGGAGATGAAGAAAATCAAACACCCCTTTGATAAAGGCATCGAAGCCAGAAAAGGCATCGAGTTTTAACCGGCGTTATGAAGAGAATCCTGCTGGCAACCAATAATAAAGGAAAGCTGCGCGAATACCGCCGTCTGCTGCGGGGCATCCCGTTTGAAATTGTCACGCTGGCGGACTGCGATATCAAAACGGATATTCCAGAGACCGGCACGACCTTTGAAGAAAACGCCATCCAGAAAGCGACTACCATGGCATCGTTAAGCAATATGCTATGCCTCGCTGACGATTCGGGACTGGAGGTGGAAGCGCTGGGCGGGGCTCCGGGGACTCTATCGCGCCGGTGGGCGGGCAAGGACGCCGACGATGCTAAGAGGATTGAATTCTTGCTGGCGAAGCTCAAAGCCGCCCCGGATAAAAACCGCTCCGCGCAGTTCCGGTGCGTCATCGCCATCGCCGAACCCGGCGGCCGTGTGGAAATCTGTTCCGGCTCGTGCCGGGGGACGATTATCACCAAACCGAGAGGCGAAAATGGGTTCGGTTACGACCCGGTTTTCCTGATTCCGGAACTGGGAAAGACGATGGCGGAACTGACGATTGCGCAAAAGAACAAGATAAGCCACCGGGCACGGGCGGCGGAGGAAGCTAAAGTATTATTAATGCATTGGGAGTCCGATTAACCACATAGGAGGCTGATATGTTACAAGTAGTTAAAACAGACAAGGGCTATGTTTCCGGTACGATTATCGGGGAACCGGAAAAGCAAGCAGCAATCTTTAGGGGCATACCTTATGCCGCCCCTCCGGTGGGGGAACTGCGCTGGCAACCGCCACAGCCTAATGCTCCCTGGGAGGGCATCCGCGAGTGCACGCAGTATAGCGCCATCTCACCGCAGGCAACGATACCCGGCATGACGTCGCCCTTCCCGATGAGCGAGAACTGTTTGTATTTAAACGTGGTAACTCCCGCCAAAAAACCCCACGAAAAACTGCCGGTCATGGTCTGGATGCACGGCGGCGGATACTTTATGGGATGCGGCAATGATAAAATCTGGAACCAGCACCGCCTGCCGCAATTCGGCGTGGTGGTAGTAACGATTACCCACCGGCTGGGGCCGTTCGGGCTGGTTGCCCACCCCGCCCTGACAAAAGAATCCCCCAACAATGCTTCCGGCAACTATTTATTCCTTGACCTTATTGCCGCTTTGAAATGGGTACAGAAAAATATCGCGGCATTCGGCGGCGACCCAGGCAATGTAACCATCTTCGGGGAATCGGGCGGAGGCGCTAAAGTATCCATCATGATGTGTTCCCCACTGGCTAAGGGGCTATTCCACCGCGCGATTTGTGAAAGCGGCACTGCCACGGCGATTTCGCCCGGCTTTCCACTGGCGAAAATGGAAGAACACGGGAAGACTCTTTTTGAAAAACTGGGGGCAACAACGCTGGAAGAAGCCCGCCGTGTGCCATGGGAAAAAATCATCGAAGTCAGTGAAACGATGTCTATTCAGGATAAAAATGTTGGCACTTTAAAACTCCCTCCCTGGGATGCTGCTTTTGAAGGGTGGGTGTTGCAGGACAGCCCCGACAAGCTGTTTCAATCAAGCAATATCAACACCGTCCCGCTCATCGTGATGGCTACATATGGTGAAGTGACCAATGTCCCGCCTCTGGTAATGCCTTTCGTCATCCCCGCATATATCAAGATGATAGAATCGGTGAATAAAAACGGGCGTAAAGGATACGCCTGCATTTTTGACCAGGTGCCGGCCGTTTGGCGTCGCGAGGGTTTCGGCTCGGCCCACTCCACCGAGCTTACCTATGTCTTTGGGGACTGGGACAATTCCTCCGGCTGGTGGCAGGGTATCGGCATGATGGCTAAAGCAACCGGCGCTAAATCGGAGGTTCCCGTCCTAGATGCCACTGACAGGGAAATATCCGAGGCGATGATGGGCTACTGGACAAGCTTCGCTAAAACCGGTAAACCGCAATACAAGGGACTGCCGGAGTGGCCGGAATACCTAAGCGCTAAAGACAACTATATGTATCTTAATTTGAAGCCGCAAATGCGCGAGGGCTTTTCTAAATTTGGGTATCCGGTACCTTAATAAGTAGATTTAACTTTCTTTTTCAGTGGCCTGACCGGCAGGAGTTCGATGTGGCCGCGCTTTGGGTTTGGCTCCAGTTGCAGGCGGGGCCCGTCATCATCAGCCCAGGCAAAGCCGTACGGTTCTGGATTAAAGGTTTCCAGCATCGCCCAGAGCCGCATGATGGCTTTGGCGCTTTCCGGAAAGTCGGCGAAGGGCGGCCCCTGGAAGACCATCATTTTACACGGCTTAAGGTCGATTATTTCAAAGCCTGCCGGGACCTTGCCTTTATAATCGGTGGGCATCTCTACCCCCATAACGAACTCGGATGTACCCGGTTTTCTTAAGCCCTTGGGCAGCCACATGCCGCAGGGCTCATAAAGGTTGCCCTTTATCTTTTTAAGCTCGCCGTTAACACTTGTGCCGACTTCCTGCAGGTATTCAAAGTAATGATAAGCCTTAACACCCCGCTTAAGAATCAGCTTGCGCGCCGGGCGGTCTACTATCCGTATGAAATACGTTTGGGGCTGGGATTTTTTAGGCATGTTGTTTTTCTTTCTTTGTTTTCTTAAGCGCTTCTTCTGGCAGATGAACTGCAAACCGGCAGTATTCGCCGCCGTTTAGTACCGTTTCCAACACATCCACTTTGAGTGGTTGTTTAAAGATAAATTCCCATGACTTCTTCATAAAGCCGGCGCTGCAATGGCAGAATATTTGCGCCGGTACAAGGTTGCCATTCTTAATAACATCCCGTGACCACGGGCAATGACAGGCATAATATCGTTTCAGGGTCGGGTCTTTTTCTGCCAGGTATTTTTTCGTCATATAAGGTATCTTGGTCTCGACTATTTTGTTCCCTTCCCTTTTTCCTGCACCCATTTCAGGATTACCGCGTACTAAATCCAGAGCATCATCGGTTATTTCCTGTACGAAGAATAAACGCTTTTCTTTCTGGCAATTTTTCAGGTTTTCTAAGAAGTTTTCCTTTTTCTTTATAAGGAACTCATCGATATCGTTTATTTTTAAGTACTCTTTACGGTCATCAAGAAACATCCTGTCCGGCAAGTCGCGTAAACAATCGGATAAAAGTTCCTTACACGCCCTTGTTCCGATTGTTTTTTGCAGCTTTTTGATAATGGGGTGCAGGTAAGCCGGTTTTTCCGGGGAGGGTATACCATAAGGGATCTTACCTTTTCCTTTAAAAACCTCATCCCGCACCTCTTTACCAAATTTCTCCGCAACGCTTTTATACAGATTGTCACCCACCTCTCCTCCATCAACGAGCTCCATAAAACCGACATACATGTCATCCTGTTTGATAAACTGGCAATAAAACAACAAGGCTAAATAGCTTCTAAAATCATTGTTCTTTTCTTTGATAAGGATTTTGGAAAAATCCCAGGCTGTTTCCGTCGTCGGTTTTTTATCATTCAAATATTCTTCAAATCGTTCGCTAATAGCAAATGTATTTTTAATAGCCTGTTCATCTAGATAAAGGCCTTGAAGCATCTTCCGAAAACCTTGTTTATCCATAGATTTCCTCCCGCACTTTTGTTCTGATTATTTTAGCGTCTTTAATTTTTATAAGCAACTGTAATCTCTCTCCCCCATACTGTATAATAGACATAAGAAGGTAAAGCGATGACTAAACTCGCTGATTCATTCCAGCGCACCATCAATTATCTGCGCATCTCCGTCACGGACCGGTGCAACTTAAGGTGCATCTACTGTATGCCGCCGGAAGGCATCGTGCAGATGACGCATGCCGACATTTTAACCTACGAGGAAATTTTCATCCTCGTAAAAGCGGCGGCGGAACTCGGCATTAACAGCATCCGTCTGACGGGCGGCGAGCCTTTAGTCAGGATGGGTCTTTCCGATCTGGTAAGAATGATTGCCGGCATCAAGACCATCAAGGACATCGCGCTGACAACTAACGGAATCCTCCTTGAAAAGTACGCCGCCGAACTTAAAGATGCGGGACTGACCCGCGTCAACATCAGCCTGGACACCCTCAAGCCGGCAAGATTCCACCAGATTACGCGCTGCGGCGAACTGGAAGATACTTTAAAGGGCATTGCCGCGGCGGAAAAAGCCGGACTCACTCCCGTGAAAATCAATATGGTGGTGATGGCTGGGACTAACGATGACGAGCTGGTGGACTTTGCCAAAAAGACGATTGATGACGGTTGGAACGTCAGGTTCATCGAGCACATGCCTGTTACCGGCGAAGGTTCCGCTAACGACCTCATCCCGGCTAAAGAGATTAAAAAACGGCTGGACGTTTTAGGTAAAATGGAGCCGTTTAAACTGGAAAAAGGCAATGGCCCGGCCAAGTATTATAAGTTCCCGGGGGCTAAAGGGACAGTGGGCTTTATTACGCCGGTCACCGAGCATTTTTGCTACCAGTGCAACCGTCTGCGCCTTACCGCCGACGGCAAACTTCGGCTCTGCCTGCTCCGCGAAGACGAGATTGACCTGCGCGAGCCATTACGCCGCGGCGCTTCCACAGAGGAGCTTAAGGAGATAATCGCTAAAGCTACCGCCGCCAAGCCCAAGGGGCACCAACTCGCCGAGGGTATTATAAATAAAGGCAGGCCGTTCTCACAGGTGGGAGGTTAATCAAATTGGCCGGGAAAAAGCTGTCCCATGTAGATAAAGCCGGCCGGCCCCGCATGGTGAATGTGGGGGCTAAAGCGGACACCGACCGTATTGCCATCTCCAGGGGTTTAGTGCGGATGCAGCCCGAAACCTTCAAACTCATCCAGAGTGGTAAAGCCGCCAAGGGCGACGTCCTGACCACCGCACAATTAGCCGGCATCACTGCCGCTAAAAAAACCTCCGACCTCATCCCCCTCTGTCACCCCATCCTCATCACCAACGTTTCTATAGAATTCACCCCCAATAAAAACGACAGCACTATCGGCATTACGGCGACCGTATCAAGCACCGGCAAGACCGGCGTGGAAATGGAAGCGCTGACCGCCGTAGCCGTGACAGCCCTGACGATATACGACATGTGTAAAGCCGTTGACCGCGGCATGAAGATAGAAAACATCCGCCTCGTGGAAAAAAGCGGCGGCAAGAGCGGCACCATTAAGCTTGAATAACCGTTTATAATGTTGTATACTAATCCACCAAAGCAAATAATGGGGGTGCGTCATGAAACTAACCTGCCTTCAGGAAAATTTTAACCGCGGTTTAAGCATCGTCGGGAGAGCGGTAGCCACACGAACTACATTGCCAATCACCAATAATGTTTTACTCGCCACCGACGACGGCCGTTTAAAATTAGTCGCCACCAACTTGGAAATGGCGGTCAGCTGCTGGATAGGCGCCAAGATAGAGCAGGAAGGCGAAATCACCGTTCCGGCGCGGCTGCTGACGGAATTTATCAACACCCTACCGGCGGACACTGTATCGGTTAATCTCTCCCCGCAAACTAAAACCCTCGGTCTAAAGTGCGCACGCTTCGAGGCGCGTATCAGCGGGGTAGACGCAAAAGAGTTCCCGCCCATACCAAGCGTTGACGATGGTGTAACGACAACGATTGAAGTAGAATCCATCCGCCAGGCAGTTAACCAGGTCGTCTTTGCCGCCGCTACCGAAGAATCGCGCCCCGTCCTAACGGGCGTCTGCACGCAGTTCGAAGGCAACACGGTAACCTTTGCCGCCGCGGACGGTTTCCGGCTGGCGGTTTTCAAGTTACCGATTAAGGACAAGGTCGGGCAAAAGAGCGAGGTCATCATCCCGGCGCGCACTCTGGCGGAGCTTAACCGCCTTATCAGCGACCAGGATGAAACCGTAACAATGACGCTGAACCCCAACAAGAGCCAGATACTCTTCCGCTTAAAGACCACAGAGCTGGTATCGCAGCTGGTGCAGGGGACATTCCCTAACTACTCCCAGCTTATACCCAAGAGCTACAACACGCGGGTGCTGGTTAATGTTGCCGACTTTTTAAGGGCGACTAAAACGGCATCCATCTTCGCCCGCGACGGCAGCGGCATCGTACGGCTGGTAGTAACCCCAGGCAGTGAGAATAATCCAGGCAAGCTGGCGGTCTCGGCGCGGTCGGAGGAAATAGGCGACGACGTCGGTGAAATAGACGCGACGGTAGAAGGCGCCGAAGCCAAGATAGCGTTCAACGGCAAGTACCTAATTGATGTATTGAGCGTCCTGCATGAATCACAGGTGGCGCTGGAAATCACCAATCCCTCCAGCCCCGGGCTATTAAAGCCGGTGGGGACGGAAAATTACACCCACGTGGTCATGCCCATGTTCGTGCAGTGGTAGGTTTGTATTCTACTACGAAGACTAAAAAAATGAAATATTGGTTAGTCTCTCTAATTGTTTTAGTGATTGGATTGACATTAACTGGTTGTACAACATCACAATCAACGGGATTCCCACCACCTTCAGGTTATTCTAGCTGGGAAGAGTATAATCAACAGCAAGTAAGCCAGACGACCACAACAGAAGCCT
>JAQTMM010000067.1 GCA_028714335.1 Dehalococcoidales bacterium | reverse complement strand
TGCATTGAGACGCGCCCCGACTGGTGCGGTGAAGAAGAAATCAAGCGCATGCTGGAGTTCGGCGCCACCCGCGTTGAGCTTGGCGTCCAGGCTTTAGATGACAAGATATATAAGCTAGTGCGGCGCGGGCATGGCGTTAAAGCGGTAGTGGCTGCCACCCGCCGCCTCCGCGAGAGCGGTTTTAAGGTTTACTACCACTGGATGCCCGGTCTGCCCGGCTCTTCGCCGGAAAAAGATTTAAAGATGTCCCGCAAACTCTTTACCGGCGGCCGCTTTAAGCCGGACGGGCTTAAGCTTTACCCCACCATGGTAGTGCAGGGCACCGAGCTTGAAAGGTGGTATCAAGATGGCAAATACCACCCCTATGACAACGAAACAATGGTTCAACTCATTGTTGACATAAAATCACTAGTTCCCAAATACGTGCGCATCTCCCGCGTCCTGCGCGACATCCCCTCCAAGTTCATTACCGCCGGGCTTAAGGACTCCCTGCGCGATATCGTTAGAGACAAAATGAAACAGCAAGGCGTTGAGTGCCACTGTACACGCTGCCGCGAGTATGGCCACCGCACCCGCCTTGGCTATGACATCGGCGAGCCGCACTTAGCAAGACTGGATTACTCCGCCGCCGGCGGTAAGGAAATCTTTCTTTCCTTTGAAGACGACGCTGAAACGCTTTTTGGTTTACTGCGCTTAAGGATACAGTCCAGGTCCGTCCCAACGTTAGGGCAGGGTAAAAAGGGGAAGGAAGCCATTATCCGCGAACTGCATATCTTCGGGCCGGAAGTCCCCATCAGCTCCAAGAAAGAAAACTCCGCCCAGCATAAGGGCTTCGGCAAGGCTTTATTGCGCGAGGCGGAACGCATCGCCAAAGAAGAATTCAAAGTAAAACGTATGGTTATCTTAAGTGGGACGGGGGCTAAAGAGTACTACCGCGCCGAGTTCGGTTATCGTAGCCAGGGCGACTATATGGTGAAAGACCTTTAATACCGCCCCATTTCCTCCAGCCGGTCGTCGTCTATCCCAAAGTGGTGGGCTATTTCGTGTTTTACCACGTGTTGTATTTCTGTAATGAGTCGTGCATTGTTTCGACTTATTTTTTCAATCGGTTTTTGAAAAATGGTTATCTTGTCCGGCATCACGCCGCTATACCCAAAGGTTCTCTGGGTTAAAGGTATCCCCTCGTAAAGCCCGAGCAGTGTTTCGCCCCGCTCCAAATCTCTATGCCCCAGTTGCTCCGGTGTCGGTTCGTCCGCCACCACGATGTCAATGTTTTCCAGGCTGTCCTGTATTTGCTGGGGCAGGCTCTCGATGGCCTCGGCAACCAGCTGCTCGAACAATTCCGTCTGCATCGTCTATACCTCCTCCAGTTTTACCGCGTCGAATGTCATGCCGTCCCGCGCCGCGATGACCCTTATCCCCGTTTGCTGCGTCAGTTCTTCAGCAACCTTTACCGGCTGTGCCTCCCAGACCTTCATGCCGTAATGCGTCAGGATAGCCGCTTTCGGCTTGATTTCCGTTATTATTTTAGCCGCGTCCGCTATCGCCAGATGCTGCACCGGCGGGAAGGGCTTGGCGAAGACCGTATTGATAATGATTAAGTCGCTGGCGTAGTGCTGGCTTAATCCCTCGAAGTATAAAGTGTCGGCGATGTACGCAAAACTGTAATCCTTTGCTTTGAACAATATATCGTAAGTCTCCACCGAATGTTGATGCCGGATTGGCGTAGAAAAGGTTACGTTGCCTGCGCTGTAGGATTTCCCCTCCTCCAGTGTTACTATGCCGTCGAGGGATTTTTTCAGGTAAGAATAAATCACCGGCTCGCTGTTAAGGGCGTCGGCGGGGGCAAAGAACTTGCCGTGCCGGTTGAACCCTCCGTTGGTCATTGCCTCCACCATCACGTTAACATCCCCCGAATGGTCGAGGTGGCGGTGGGAACAGATAATTGCCTCCAGCTTTTCTGCGTTCAGCTTCCTTTTATTATATTGAACGATTGTCCCTGGTCCCGGGTCGAGCAATAATTGCGTGCCGTCCAGCTTAAGCCATATCCCGCCCGAAGCCGCTAGCTGTTTGCTGACCATGAAACGGGCGCCGGCTGTTCCCAGGAAGGTTATAGTGTTGTCGGCAATGTCTTGGTGTTCGTTCATTGTGTGTACATTTACTATGATAAGCGATGATTACGCTTTTTACAATTGCGTTCAAGCGTGTCGTCAATTTTGACAGCAAACACCCAAAATAGCTATAATATTTAGGTTGTGCTTGAAAGAATCTCACGTCATTTTGTCCCGTTAGAGCAATAAAAACCGCTTTCGTGCAACTTCAATAAATACAGTGAGGAGGCAATTCGTTAATGAATAAAGTCTTGCCAAGTCTGGAAGAAGCGATTGCCGATATTAAAGACGGCGCCGTGATCGCCATCCCGGGCTTCTTCGCATGCGGTGTCCCCAGGGCTTTACTGCAGGCTCTCATCAAGAAGGGCACCAAGAATCTTACCCTGACCTGTGGCTGCGGCCCTCTGCTTGGCGCCGCCGATGAACTGAAGCAACTCACCCTCAACGGACAGCTTAAAAAAGTCATTGACTCCTACGGACTTTTCCGCTCCGCCAGTAAAGGTATGCAGGACCCCTTCGAGCAGGCTATCCGCGCGGGTAAAATCGAATTCGAAGTCTACCCGATGGGCACGATGGCGGAAAAATACCGCGCCGGAGGCGCCGGCATCCCCGCCTTTTATACCCCCACCGGCGTTGGCTCGGTCATGGAAAATATCGTCAACGAGATTACCGATAAACGGACCCCTAAAGAAACCAAGGTAATCAACGGCAATAAATACATTTTAGAATATGCGCTGCAGCCGGACTACGCTTTCGTGCACGCCAAGTATGCCGATACCGAAGGCAACCTCCGCTACTCCAAGACGGCGCGCAACTTCAACCACGTTATGGCTACGGCGGCCAAAATCACTATCGCCGAAGCGGAAAACATCGTCGAACCCGGTAAAATTGACGGCGATGATGTCCATACCCCCGGCATCTACGTTAAGCGTATTGTAAAGGTCGAACGTCCCACGTTTGCGATTACCATTGACTAACAGGAAGGATGATATAAAATGTCTCCTACAAAAATAGAAGGTCTCCCCAGAGAGATGATTGCCCTGCGGGTCAGCCGTGAAATCCAGGACGGCATGTACGTGAACCTGGGCATCGGCATCCCCACGCTTATCAGCAACTGGATTGAGGGCAAAGACGTTTACCTGCAGGCCGAGATTGGCATGCTGAAAACCGGCGCGCTGGCTGATGGTGATGATGTTGACCAGGATCTGATTAACGCCTCCTGCCAGGCCGTTACGGCTTTACCGGGTTCCTCCTACTTTGATATCGCCGAATCCTTCGGTATGATTCGCGGCGGGCATATTGATATCGCTGTCATGGGCGCTTTACAGATTAACGTCCGCGGCGATTATGCCGGCTGGTCGAATCCCTCCCGCGGTTTGTTCGTCGGCAATGTCGGCGGCTCGATGGACCTCTGTGCCGGCGCCAAGAAGCTTTATATCGCCATGGAGCATACCACCAAGGACGGCGAGTATAAAATCGTCAACGAGCTTTCCTACCCCTCCACCGCCGAAGGCCGCGTCAGCATGCTATTCACCGATCTCGCGGTTATTGATATCACTCCCAAGGGCATGGTGCTTAAAGAAGTTATGCCCGGACTTACGCCGGAAATGGTGCAGTCTGTCACCGAGCCTAAACTGATTATTGACCCCAACTGCAAGGAGATGGAACTCTAAAAAAATCTCTGATTCACGGAAAATAGAGGGAAGCCTCCGGGCTTCCCTTTTCTTTTTCACTTCCATTGTCATGCTGGAGGAGTCCCGTCATCAACGGGACGACGAAGCATCTCGGGGGGTTGGGTTCCCGTCTCCCTTTTCCCCACCCCTTGCCACTTGATGTTACTTGTTTTATGATGGGAAACATGGAAGAAATATTGATAGCGCCCTGCGGTATGAACTGCGGCGTCTGCGGCAACTACCTGGCGATGAAAAACGACCTGAAAAAGAACGGCGTTTATAAAAGCTATTGCCCCGGCTGCCGCCCGCGCGGCAAGAACTGCGCCTTTATGAAAAAGAACTGTGAATTGGTGGGCGAAGGCAAGGTGCAGTTTTGCTTTGAGTGCCCCGATTTTCCCTGCCTCCGCCTGAAACATCTGGATAAACGCTACAGTACCAAGTACCACATGAGTATGATTGAAAACCTCAACTTTATTAAAGAGAACGGCATGGAAAAATTTTTAGAGAAAGAAACCAAAAAGTGGCAGTGCCCGGAATGCGGTGGGGTGATAAGCTGCCACCACGGTGTTTGCTTCACTTGTGATGTTGATAATATCCATAACCGCGAAAAAATAAAAAGCTGGACGGGCGTTTAACCAAAGTATGTTATAATTTATCCATAATCGTTTTTACTAGAGGATTACGATGAATAAGAAGATAAAAGTTGGTATTCTTGGCGCGACGGGTATGGTGGGGCAGAACTATCTTAAATTGCTCGCTAACCACCCGTGGTTTGATGTTGTTTACCTGGCGGCATCGCCTAACTCCGCCGGTAAAAAATACGTCAGCGCTGTGGCGGGACGCTGGCACATGGACGCGGAAATTCCTGATGCTTACCGCAATCTAGTTGTAGAGGATGCCAGCAATGTCGCTAAAGCCGTTGGCAAGTGCAGCCTTATCTTTTCGGCGGTAGAGCTGGATAAACAGTCCATTATTAAGCTGGAAGAAGAATACGCCGCCAAAGGCTTCGCTGTGGTGTCCAACAACTCGGCGCACCGCGCTACTGATTATGTTCCGCTTATCATCCCGGAAATCAACCACTCCCACCTGGATATCATCCCCCGGCAGCGTAAACAGCGCGGCTGGCAGGATGGGTTGCTTATCGTAAAGCCCAACTGCAGCATCCAGAGTTATATGTTGCCCATCTACGCTTTAATTGCCGCTGGTTACCCCATCTCCCATATGATAGTTTCTACCATGCAGGCTGTCTCCGGCGCCGGTTATCCTGGTGAAGCCTCCATTGACCTTATCGATAACGTTTTACCCACCCTTGAAGGTGAAGAAAAAAAATCGGAAATCGAACCGGCAAAAATTTTAGGCAAGGTCGCGGGTGACAAAATCGTTTCCGATGATAGCATCAAAATCTCGGCGCACTGCAGCCGCGTCCCTGTCACCGATGGGCACATCGCCTGTTGCAGCCTTAAGTTCGCCACTAAAAAACCGTCGCCGGAAGAAGCTATAAAAATCTGGCGTAGTTTTAGTTCACTGCCGCAGGAGCTTAAACTCCCCACCGCCCCTGTTCCCCCCATTATCTACCGCGATGAACCCGACCGCCCCCAGCCCCGCAAGGATAGGGACGCCGGCAACGGCATGGCGGTCACCGTTGGGCGGGCGCGCCCCTGCAACGTCTTCGATTTACGCTTTGTGGGGCTCCACCACAACACT
Organism: Dehalococcoidales bacterium; assembly: GCA_028714335.1. Taxonomy (GTDB): domain Bacteria; phylum Chloroflexota; class Dehalococcoidia; order Dehalococcoidales; family RBG-16-60-22; genus RBG-13-51-18. The sequence goes on along the minus strand of JAQTMM010000067.1, from coordinate 2,602 downwards.
AACCGCGGCGCGGCCGGTGGTGCTATCTTGGCCGCTGAACTGTTGGTGGCTAAAGAGTACATTAAGTAAGAGCGGGCATAAAGAAAAATTTAAGGGGCTTCTTTTAAGAAGCCCCTTTTTTGTTTTATTTTTTCTTTTTGAGTTTATCTGGATTAGCGACGTACTTTACCGCCGCGTGTTTTCTATATGTCTTGGGTCGGACGGACGCCTCGTCGGAAATCCTGGCGTCAACAAAGATGAAGGGCTTCCCGACTCTTTTCACCGCCAGCGGGCAGTGCATGATGTTCTTGGGTATAAAGATATAGCAGGGGTAGTTGATTTTTACAATCTTTTTACCCAGCGTCATTTCAACGTCGGCGTCGAATTCGTAAAAGTGTTCCGGTTCCCCGATGAGCCATATCCACTGGTCGTGGGGGTGCTTATGCGTCGGCATGCCCATCGTTACCGGCTTGGTGATTCTGGCAAAGCCCATCGCCAGGTGCGAGTGTTTGATTTCCATATTGCCCATGCCGGTCAGCATCGGCTCGGCTATTTCTTTATGGATTGATTGCCACGGCATCAGCTCGACGACGTTCTGTTCGCGGATTTTATTCTTGAGTTTATCAAAACTCGCGATTTTAACTTTAGGTTTTACTTTTGTTTTGGCTTTAGCTTTTACCACAGTGCCCTCCTTTTTAGTTAGTTGAGTATAACATAACGCTTTGGGGTATGGAAAGCACGTGAGGACTAAAGAGAAAGTAAACGGTTGAAGCTTGACTTTAAATACGAGAAAAAGCGATAATATTTAGGATTTTATTTAACACTCCCCGATAGCTCAACGGTAGAGCGGGCGGCTGTTAACCGCTAGGTTCAAGGTTCGAATCCTTGTCGGGGAGCCAATTTTTTTATACAACGATTGTGGATTATTTCTGGCTCAGGCCTATCCATATCAGCAGCGTAATAAATACACTCACTACGGTAGGGGTTGTGCCCACCGGTCCCTGTACTATAACACCCACGATATTAAACACCCCCGCCAGGATAACAAATATCAACAGCAGGAACGCTAACATCCCGCCTTTTTCGATTACCCACTTAAAAGGTTTTAAAATATTACTCATTGATATTTACCTCCAGGCATTTCACTAATCCGGTGCTTCGTTTTCAGCCGGAACTTCCAATCCTTTATTATCACCTTTCATGGCTTTTTAGTCAAGTTAATGCGCCGTCTTCTTAAAGCTGATATAATGAATATTAGACCACCAATATACTTTTACTGGGAGTATTATTTTGCCTTTAAGCGATAGAGATTATATGAAAGACCCGCCGCCCCGTCAGCGCCGCCCCCTTTTTGTCGGCGGCACCGGCGGTATTCTGCAAAATCCGGTTTTTGTGATTATCATCATAAATTTAGTGATTTACGTGGCTTCATTTTTTTCACAAACTGGAATGTACCCAATAGGGCAATACTTAGTATCAATTGACAAATTGTCATACTATTTCGGTTTGATACCAGGAATTTTCACTAGCCATCCATGGACGATAGTTACCGCCATGTTTCTTCATGGAGGTATCTGGCATATTTTAGGCAATATGATTACCCTGTTCTTCTTCGGGAACTTTCTTTATCGATTGGTGGGGGCAAGGTGGTTCCTGCTTCTTTACTTCGTGGCGGGTATAGCTGGCAACGGACTCTATCTCTTGCTCGGCGACCCTATTTCTATTGCCATCGGTGCCTCCGGTGCTATCTACGGCATTGCCGGCGCTTTAGTAGTAATGATGCCCACGTTAAGAGTGGCTCTCTTGGGCATCCTGCCTATGCCGCTCTGGGTGTTTGTTATTATCTTTATGGGTATCTGGTCTATCCCGGGGGTTATCCCCAACATCGGCTGGCAGGCTCATTTGGGAGGCTTCGTGATTGGCATAATTGCCGGTTTCTTCTTCCGCTTCAGCCGGCGTTTTGTCCTCTATGTTTGAGCCTTTCCCCGATGCTGATTGCTTGACTTTTAAAACCACGAAAATTATAATAATTAGGTCACTTTTTTTATTTCCTGGCATGGTTTGAGTTAGGTGCCCGAGTGGCGCAAAGGTAGCGCAAGCGATTTGTAATCGCTAGGTTGGGGGTTCGATTCCCTTCTCGGGCTTTGGGTTAGTGCGGCGGGTCATGTCTGGAGGGATGCCGGAGCGGCCAATCGGAGCAGACTGTAAATCTGCCGCCCTAAGGGCTACACAGGTTCGAATCCTGTTCCCTCCACCATACCTTTCCTTAAATGTATTATGGTATAGACAAATAGCAACTAAAATCGGTATAATATTAACCGATGCCCACCTAGCTCAGTCGGTAGAGCACGTTCTTGGTAAGAACGGGGTCATCAGTTCGAATCTGATGGTGGGCTCGGAAAATTAGGGAGGATGAAATGGCAAAGCAGAAATTTGATAGGTCGAAACCGCATGTTAACGTAGGTACAATCGGTCACGTTGACCACGGCAAGACGACGCTGACCGCGGCGATGACGCTGGTATTATCCAAACAGGATACCAAAAATGCCTATCGCCCGTTTGATAGTATTGATAACGCCCCGGAAGAAAAAGCCCGTGGCATGACCATCGCTATCCAGCATGT
>JAQTMM010000066.1 GCA_028714335.1 Dehalococcoidales bacterium | reverse complement strand
ATAAAAAAAGCAGTTAGAGACCTTTTAGAAGCAATTGGCGACGACCCAAAGCGCGACGGTATTAAAGAAACGCCGCGGCGGGTGGCGGAAATGTACGCCGAGTTATTCCACGGGATGGGCAAAGACGCTAAAATCGACCTTGGGGTGGATTTTGAGTTGGGGTACCGCGAGATGGTAGTGGTCAAGGATATTCCCTTCTACTCCATGTGCGAGCACCACCTCCTGCCGTTTTACGGCGTCGCCCATGTGGGCTATGTCCCCAACAAAGAAGGACGCATTGTGGGTATCAGCAAGCTGGCGAGGGTGGTGGAAACCATCGCCCGCCGGCCGCAGGTGCAGGAGCGCATGACCACGGAGATTGCGGACATTGTATATAACGGATTAAGAGCCTCCGGCGTGGGCGTGGTGGTTCAGGCGGAGCACATGTGCATGATAATGCGGGGCATCAAAAAGCCTGGCACTAATGTTGTTACCTCCGCATTACGCGGCACCTTCAAGAGCCAGGCAGTCAGCCGCGCCGAATTTTTCTCGATTATACAGGCGAAGTAAAATGACGGATAGAGCAAAAACAGCACGGGAAAATATGGCGGAACATAAAGGCAACTGCGCACAGTCCGTAATAACGGCTTTTGCCGAGGAGCTAGGGCTTAAAAAAGATATTGCTTATAACCTCGCCCAGGCGTTCGGGGGCGGAATGCACATCGGCAGCACCTGTGGGGCGGTAACCGGGGCATACATGGCGCTGGGACTGGCGAATCCGCCCGATAATAAAGACCCGAAGAAACACGGTGAACAGTTCGGGGCTATGGTGGCTGAATTCAACCGCAGGTTTAAAGAAAAATACGGCGACCTTAACTGCACGGATCTTTTGGGTTATAATCTGACCGTTCCGGAAGAAGCTGCTAAAGCCCGTGAAAAAGGCGTATTCGCCGAAAAGTGCTCGGGCTTTGTCACCGACGCCGCGAAGATAGTTGAAGACCTGTTAAATAAATCCTAGATATCCAGCGTGGCGTATTTGGCGTGCGTCTGGATAAAGGACTTGCGCGGCGGCACCTCATCACCCATCAGCATATGGAAGGTCTCGTCGGCTTTGACGGCGTCCTCGATGCTGACGCTAAGTAAAGTGCGGTTGGCCGGGTCCATAGTGGTTTCCCACAGCTGTTCGGCGCTCATCTCACCAAGGCCCTTGTAGCGCTGGATTTCATTCTTCCTGGCGGTGCTGGCTTTCAATACGTCGTCTTTTTCCTGCTCGGTATAAACCCATTTAACGCCCTCGCTGGACTTGATGCGGTACAGGGGCGGCTGGGCGATGTAAAGATAACCGGCATCAATAAGATTGCGCATGTGGCGGTAGAAGAAGGTCAGTAGGAGTGTACGGATATGCGCGCCGTCAACATCGGCATCAGACATGAGGATGACTTTATGATAGCGGATTCGCTCCGGGGCGAAATCATCGTCAATACCGGCGCCGATGGCGGTGATGATGGTGCGGATTTCAGCGTTAGCCAGCATCTTGTCAAAGGCGGCTTTCTCAACATTAAGAATCTTGCCGCGCAGGGGTAGAATTGCCTGGAAACGGCGGTTCCGGCCTTCTTTAGCCGAGCCGCCGGCGGAGGGGCCCTCAACGAGGTACAACTCGCACTGTTCGGGGTCTCTCTCGGAACAGTCGGCCAGAATGCCGGGTAACGTGCCTGATTCCAGCCCGCTCTTGCGGATGATGAGGTCGCGGGCTTTACGGGCGGCTTCGCGGGCGCGGGCGGAAGTGACGCATTTTTCGATGATTTTCTTGGCGTCGTCCGGGTGCTCTTCAAGGTAAAGGCTCAACCCCTCGTTAACGGCGCTTTCCACATTGCTCTTCATTTCAATGTTGCCCAGCTTGCCCTTGGTCTGCCCCTCGAACTGGGGCTCGGCGAGTTTAACGCTAACGATAGCCGTCAGCCCCTCGCGCACATCCTCGCCGGTGAGGTTGGAGTCTTCTTCCTTAATGAATTTATTCTTCTTGGCGTAGTCATTAAGGACGCGGGTAAGGGCGGAGCGGAAGCCGGTTAAATGCGTACCGCCGTCAATGGTATTGACGCAGTTGGCAAAGCTGAAAACGTTCTCGGTAAAGCTGTCGTTATACTGCAGGGCAACTTCAATGCTGGTGGAGTTGACGGCCTTGGTGATATAGATGGGCAGGGTATGACGCACCTCGCGGTTGCGGTTAAGGTGGCGCACAAAGCTGGCAACGCCGCCCTCGAAGTAGAAGGTCTTGGTTCTATCGCGAATCTCGTCAATAATAGAAATTTCTACGCCCTTGTTAAGATAAGCCATTTCACGGAAACGCTCGCAAAGAGTTTCGAAGTTATAGGTATACTCGGTGAAAATCTGCGAATCGGCGAGGAAGGTGGTGGCGGTGCCGGTGCCGTCGGCGTCACCGATAACTTTAACCGGGCCTTTAGGCAGGCCGCGTTCGTATTCCTGATGGTAGACCTTGCCGTTACGCTTAACGTCAACCGTCGTCCACTCGGATAAAGCGTTGACCACCGAGGCGCCTACGCCGTGCAGACCGCCGGAGACGGTGTAGGATTTGCCGCCGAATTTTGCGCCGGCGTGAAGGACAGTCATAACCGTTTCTAAAGCCGAAAGCTTGGTGGTGGGGTGGATGTCCACGGGGATGCCGCGGCCGTTATCAATGACGGTTGCCGAGTTGTCTTTTCTTAAGATAACGGTAATATGGTCGCAGCTGCCGGCCATAGCTTCGTCAATGCTGTTATAGACGATTTCATAAAGCATATGGTGCAGGCCGCGCTGGTCGGTACTGCCGATATACATGCCGGGACGACGGCGTACAGCCTCGCGCCCGCCAAGTACCTGGATGTCTTCCGCGTTGTATTCTGCGCCGATATTTTTACGGGGAGTTTTGGGTTTTCTCGGTTCTTCTATGTCCGGCACTCAAGCCCCTCTTTCAGCTTAAATGAAACAGATTCGAAACTAGAACTGGAGTTCTGAATACAAGTTTATTTTAAGCTATTTTATTATAGCACTTTTTGGGTCTCCCGTAAAGCGACAGGTGGGCAAAGAGGAGTATAAAAAAGTACTGCTTTAGACTCTATTTGAAAAGAGTAAATTATATTGAACGAGGTTCATTTCTTTGTTTTAGTTTTTCCGTGTGATATACTCCAAAATGGACACATCAAATATAAATCAACATCAGGACGGGCGAATGGAAAAGACGAAACAGAACATAGAAAAAGCCAAACAAATGGCGCAGAAAATCATAAATAACATCGAAAAGGTGATGGTCGGCAAGCCGGAGGTGGTCAAGCTGGCGGTCATCGCGCTGCTAAGCCAGGGGCATTTGCTGATAGAAGATGCGCCGGGTCTGGGCAAGACGATGCTCGCGCGGAGCATAGCAAAATCCATCGACTGCACATTTAAACGCATCCAGTTCACGCCGGACATGTTGCCCGGTGACATCATCGGCGTGACTATTTATAACCAGAAAACCCGCGACTTTGAATTCCACGCAGGGCCGATTGAGGCGCAGGTGGTGCTGGCGGATGAAATCAACCGCGCGACACCCAAAGTGCAGTCGGCTTTGCTGGAGGCGATGGAGGAAAGGCAGCTAACGATAGACGGCGTGGCGCACAAAATGCCGTCGCCGTTCCACGTCCTCGCCACGCAAAACCCGATTGAATATGAAGGCACCTTCCCCCTCCCCGAAGCCCAGCTGGATAGATTCCTGTTGCGGGTGAATATCGGCTACCCGACGGCGGAAGAAGAAATAGCGATTATCGAACAGCAGCGGCTTGTTCATCCCATAGAAGAAATCAAGCCGGTTGTTAAAGCCGAAGATATTGTTATACTGCAGGAGACGGTAAAGAAAATCCTCGTCAGCGAACCAGTCAAGCAGTACATCGTCGCGCTGGTGGATGCGACGCGCCACCATCAGTCAATCTACCTCGGCGCTTCGCCGCGCGGTTCATTGGCGCTATTCCGCGCCTCCCAGGCCCGGGCGCTTTTAGACGGGCGGGACTACGTCCTCCCGGACGACATTAAAGCCCTCGCCGAGCCGGCGCTGGCGCACCGTTCACTAATTTCTTCGGCAGGGCAGTCACAGGGCAAGGACAGCCGCACCTTCATTGCCGAGATACTGGCGACAACGCCGGTGCCCGGCGCTATGCCCGAAGAAAAATAAATCCTAATCACCGCAGGTAAAAATATATGAGAATTCGCTGGTGGGTCATCACTATTCTGGTTTTGTCTCTGGTAGCGTCTCTGGCTACCGGTTCGATTATGCTGTGGCGGCTTTTCATATTCCTCACAGCGCTGCTGATAATGAGCTATGTCTGGATGCGCATCAACCTGCGCCATATTGACGGTAGGGTGGTGAGGCTGTCTCCTTATTGCCAGGTGGGCGACCGCTTTGAAGAAGAAATAACCTTCACCAATACGGGCAAGCTGCCCACCGCTTTAATCGAGGTCAAGGAAAACGCCGACTTTCCCGGCTATAAAAGCACAGCTACCTTCCACCTGCCGGCGCAGGGGACTTACAGCTGGCACTCGGAAGGGGTATGCCGGCGGCGGGGCCTATACGATATGGGGAAACTCATCGTAAAGATAACCGACCCGCTGGGGTTCTTCACCGTCAAAGAAAAAATATTTGATAGTAAGAGCATCACCGTTTTTCCAACGACAATAGACTTGCCGTTTTTCCAGGTGATACCGCGTCAGGAGGTCGGGCCGAGCAAGCGCCGCTGGTTCACCGCCGAGCCGGGCACCAACGCCGCGCGCGTCAGGGACTACATCAGCGGCGACAACTTCCGTAACATTCACTGGCACACCACAGCTCATACCGGCAACCTCATGGTCAAGGAGTTCGACCCGGAACGGGCGGTGGTGGCTTATAAAGATATCTGGGTGGTGCTGGACATGCAGGAGGCAACGCATTGCGGTGAGGGCGATGAGACCACCGTAGAATATGCCGCCAACATGGCGGCGTCGTTGGTGAAGAAGTATGTTGGGGAGGGGAAAAAGGTTGGTTTGATGGCTTCCGGTGAACGCACCTATTTATTCATACCAGAAGCCAGCGAGGAACATCTTGAGAAATTGATGACGGCGCTGGCTGTCGTTAAAGCCGACACTAATCTATCGCTCGACGGGCTGATAGAGGCACAGGAAGACCGCTTCGAGCCGGGGTCGGCGGTGGTGGTTATCAGCGCTTCGAGCAACCTGCAGGCGCCGCTGCGGCGGCTGGTCAGCCGTGGGGCGCAGGTTACTGCCGTATTACTCGACGGTTTAAGCTTTGGGGGGCAAACGAGCGCTGTAGATACCGCCCGCAATCTGGTAATGGGCGGCATTCATTCCTACATCGTCCGGCGGGGGGCGCAAATCTCTAAGGCGCTGGACAGCCGTTATTTACTCAACCCGATTGGTTATTCCGGGATGGTCAGGTAATCATGAGTGACGAAATAAAAAAAGAAAGATGGCCGTTCACCTACATCAAGAAGACCAAAGAGCATAAGGCTCAAGCGGTCATCACGATGCCGAAGTGGGGCAACTGGCAGCAGTGGGTCCACGCCGCCTTGCTGTTTGTGGCGCTGGAAATAGCCGTGCTGTCCGTCGAGCTGGCGCACTGGGTTACGCCCCAGCCGATGCTTTCGCTGGTGCTGGTGTTATCGGTGCTGTTGACCTTTACGCTGGTAAAGGTGCGCATCTGGGGATTCGTTAAACATATCATTTTAGTGGTGGTGGGCTTGCTGGTGATACTGTGGCAGTCGATTAACTGCCTGGCTGCAACGGACACGATGTCCCCGGTTACCCATTTGATAAACGTCTTCCAGTCGTGGTTCCAGGGCGCCGCAGTTCCCGTGCCCGGCGACGAGAAAATGATGTTCGTCGTGTTCATCACGGTGATAACCTGGTTCGTAGGATATCTGGCAACATGGTTCCTCTTAAGACGGAATAACCCCTGGGTGGCGGTGATACTCGGGGCGGCGATTATCATGTTCAACCTGACCAATTTGCCGGACGGGTATTATATCTATTTCATATTGTATTTCTTTGCCGCTTTACTGCTTATCGCCGTGACGCGGATGACGGTGAAAACATCCAAAGCGGAATCAAACGCCAATTACTCCGGCAACAGCTTAATGTATTTGGGTGTTTCACTGCTGGTGATTACCGTGCTTGCCGCGTCTATTTCCTGGATAGTGCCGCAGGCGCGCGCCACGTCGCTGCAGAACCTGGTAGCCACCAGCATACCCTGGCAGCAAGATGTCTTGGATTCGAGGATTAATATCTTTAATTCCGTGGCGGCTAAAACATCTGCCAGCATGGCGAGCCTGATGGAGAACGTGTATTTTGGCAAGTACTGGAATCAGGGTGATGAAGTCAGGTATCTGGTTGTGTCCGAGAAACCTTACTACTGGCGGATGAACGCTTATGATACCTATGCATCGTGGGGGTGGACAAACAGCTTTGACAGCCAGCTATTCCTCGATTCCAACGTACAGTTAACCGATAGCGCGACTTATGACAAACAGGAGTTGATACAATACGCCGTGTACATCGGGCTGCGCACCGATGTGCTGTTCACCAAAGGCGATTTTGTATCGGCGAACGTGCCGGTGAGGCTTAATATGGATTTAGGCAGCAATGTCCTCTCGACGGTGGCGGTGAGAATGCTGGAGACCGACGAGCAATACGTCGTGACTAGCTACAGCTATACACCGACCAAAGCAGACTTAATCGGGGCAGTGGGCGATTACCCCGGTACCCTAAAAACGGCCTATCTGCAATTGCCGACGGGCTTCCCCGATGATATCAAGGTGTTGAGTGAAGGTATTACGCAGGGCGCCACGACAACCTACGAAAAGGTGAAAGCAATAATTAGTTATCTTTCCGATTATGATTACAGTCTGGCAGTTGATTTACCTGAAGAAGGCATAGACAATGTTGAGAACTTCCTCTTCACCACTAAAGAGGGTTACTGCCTGCACTTTGCCTCGGCGGCGGCAGTAATGCTGCGCTCGGTGGGTGTGCCAACGCGGCTGGCCATCGGCTATCTGCCCGGCGAACCGGCTAAAATACCTTTCCAGTTCATCGTCAGAGACAAGTATTATCATGCCTGGACGCAGGTTTACTTCCCCGGCTACGGCTGGGTGGATGTTGAGGCAACGCCGGCCAACCCATCGAACCTTGTCAGTAAAAGTTCGTTGTGGGAATCCACCCCTAGCGTTGTCGACTCTTCCGAGTCGAATATCTGGCAAGGTGAGATGCCGCCGATGATGTACGACCTATCACAGTTAGACATCGGGGGTATGGGCGGAACCACTGCTATAGACGACGATTCAATGTCCTTTATCGCCAAACTGGGGATGGCGTTGTTGTACATATTCGTTGCCGCCGTAGCGATTGCACTAGTCGTCGGCATTGTTCTTTTGATACGGGCGGCATCTTACCGGTGGCTGTGGCGGGTGGACAGGAACAATATGGCATACCGTACTTACATCAACATGTGCCGCTTGGCCGCGATGGTCGGCTTGCAGCCGACGCCGCAGCAGACGCCGCTGGAATTCACCACCGAGCTGGTGGCGGTTTTACCGCAGGACGCCGATGCCGTGCGCTATATCTCAAGGGTGTATATGGAAAACCGCTTTGGGGGCAGGACCGGCAAACTGGACATCGCCGAGGAGGCGGAAATCCTCAAAGCGCGTCACCGCGTCTACTACGCCTTGATTCAAAAGCTGGGCAAGGTCAGGCGGCTTTTAGCCTTTGGCAGAAGATAAAGCCCTGGTATACATCAACCAATTTCCAATATGTTATAATCTATCTATTAAGGTTTACCGATGGTAAATGTTGTTGAAATAAAGCACATAGTAAAATCCTACGCCGATAAAGTGGCGGTTGACGACCTCTCCTTTTCCATTGCCCAGGGGGAGATATTCGGACTCATTGGGCCCAACGGCGCCGGCAAGACCACCACCATCAAGATGATGATGGACATTATGAAGCCGGATTCCGGCGAGGTTGAAATCCTGGGAAAAACGCTGGGCGAAGCCACCAAGGACAAACTGGGCTATATGCCGGAGGAGCGGGGGCTTTACAAGAAACAGCGGGTGCTGGATACAATCGTCTATTTTGCCACGCTCAAGGGCATGAACCCGGAATTAGCCACCCAAAGAGCCAACCAGCTGCTGGAAAAAACCGGGATGCTGCCCAACGCGCGTAAGAAGATAGAAGAATTAAGTAAGGGTATGAGCCAGATAATCCAGTTCATCGTTACGATTGTCCACAGCCCGGAACTGATTATCATGGACGAACCCTTCTCGGGACTCGACCCGGTAAACACCGAACTACTGAAAAACATGCTCTTCGAACTGCGGCAGCAGGGCAAAGCGATTATCATGTCCACCCACCAGATGAACCAGATTGAAGAGCTTTGCGACCGTGTTTTAATGATGAACCGGGGGCGGTCGGTCTTGTACGGCGGGATTAAGGAAATAAAGGCCAAATACAGCAACAACGCCGTCCACCTGGACTACAAAGGCGAGCTGGGCAAGATACCCGGCGTCGTCGAGCAGCGCAAGCAAAAAGACTACGTAGAGCTTATGCTGGACGGCAAGACCACCCCACAGGAAGTGCTAAAGCACCTGTTAAGCAAAGGCATCGCTATTAACCGCTTTGAGATAGCCACCCCGCCGCTGAATGAAATATTCATCAAGATAGTTGGTGAAAGCAGTGAATAAGTCGTTTCTCATCTTCAAGCATGAGTTCCTCAACATGCTGCGGCGCCCGGGGTTCATTATCATGACCCTGATTATCCCGCTGGTGTTTTTGCTGGG
>JAQTMM010000065.1 GCA_028714335.1 Dehalococcoidales bacterium | reverse complement strand
AGGCGTTTAATAATTTTCTGGTTTTGCGCGTGTCTTCCGCTGCGATTAACTTGACCTCGCGCAGCACTCTAATTGCCCGTTGGGAAATATCTTCGAGATTGCCGATGGGGGTGGCGACGACGTACAGGGTAGGCATTTTCCGCATCATCCTCAACCTGAATATTATAAGATGATACATATGTTCGTGTCTAGCTTAACATCAGAAAACCAAGTTAGCAGGGGAGTGCGCGGCGAGGGGAGGCGCAGCCCCCATCTCAAAATCTACCCCAAAATTGTGACTTTTTCTCCCAAATACCACTTGTATTATCTTGAAAAACTTTGTTATAATAAAGAGCACATACATATGTGCAGCATAAAAGCCACACCAAAGTTCAAACAGCTCAAGCAGTCCTACGGATTTGATGACGTAGCTATTGTTCCCGGCGACGTCACCATCAACCCCGATCAGACCAACACGGACTTCAAAATCGGGAATTTTACCTTCTCCATCCCCTTTATGGCATCCGCCATGGACTCCGTTGTAGACGTTAAATTGGCCATCCAGTTAAACAAATTGGGTGGCCTCGGTGTTTTAAACCTCGATGGCATCCAGGCGCGTTACACCAACCCCGACGAGATTTTAGAAGAAGTCGCCAAAACCTCCGATGCCGATGTCACCGCCCTCCTCCAGAAAATCTATCGGGAACCGATTAAAGACAACCTCGTTGGCGATAGGGTCAGCCAGATTAAAAAAGCCGGTGCCATCGCCGCCATATCTTTAGTCCCCGCCAACACCAAACGACTTGCCCCCATCGTCGCCGAAGCCGGCGGCGACATTTTAGTTATCCAGTCCACTGTCACCTCCGCACGCCATATCTCCAAGAGCTATCGCGGGCTTATTTTTTCGGAACTCTGCAAGCAGATTAAAATGCCTATCGTCGTCGGTAATTGCGTCAGCTATACTGCCTGTCTGGAATTAATGCAGACGGGCATCGCCGGTGTTCTGGTCGGCGTTGGGCCCGGCGCCGCCTGCACCTCCCGCGAGGTTTTAGGTATCGGCGTCCCCCAAATTACTGCTACTATCGATTGCGCGGCGGCACGCAATACGTTTGAAAAAGAAACCGGGCGCTATATCCCGATTATCACCGACGGCGGGCTACGTAAGGGCGGCGATATCTGTAAGTCCTTTGCCGCCGGTACCGATGCTGTTATGATTGGCTCGCCCTTTGCCCAGACCAAGGAAGCCCCCGGCCGAGGTTATCACTGGGGCATGTCCCATCCCCACCCCGCCCTGCCTCGCGGTACGCGTATCAAGGTCGGCACTACCACTACGCTGGAAAAACTGCTCTTTGGCCCCACCTCCGTCGTCCATGGCACCGAGAATTTTGTGGGCGCTTTAAGGACGGCGATGGGTTTCTGCGGCGCAGCAGATATCAGGGAAATGCATCACGCCGAGATGGTTATCGCCCCCGCCCTCTCCACCGAAGGCAAGTTCTACCAGATGACCCAGAAAGTCTAGTTCACTTCTCCAGCACGATAAACAAAAACGCTGGCCGTTCCATTAATCTTTTATAAGAGCGCGGGTCTAGTTCCTTACACTTTTTATTCGGCAGTGGTTCATCTATACTGATTACCTTGAACTCGGATTCTAAAATAGGACGCAGTATTTCATTAATTGGCCGTTTATAATAGCACACGGTAAAGGGATGTGGACCGTTTTGCCCCCACACCTCCTCAACCATCTTGAATTCAAAATAGTTATCAAACTCCAGGTGATTAAAGGTAGCCAGCGGATGATGGGTAGAAATTATTACCCGGCCGCCCTTTTTCACCACCCGGTAAAGCTCCGCCAGCAAAGGCTTCCAGTCTTTAATATAGTGCAGCACCAGCGACGCTATTACGCAGTCATAGTTATTCGTCTTTAAAAAAGGCATCGGCTGCGCCAGGTCGGCGCGGTGTATCTCCAACCCCTCCGATTTTACACTTGCTGCCAGCTTATCCAGCATTTTTTGGCTGATGTCCACCGCCGTTACCTTCGCCCCCTGTTTCAGGGCGTACTCGCTAAAGTACCCCGATGCGCATCCCAAATCCAGCACATTCTTTCCCGTCAGGTTCGGCAGCCGCTCTATCATCGCTGGCCTCTCGTACAGGTTGTTCCAGGAAAGCGGCCGCTCCACATGCTCAAGGTAATCGTCGGTATTCAGATTATCGTAGCTGGTCAGCTCAAAATCCTCGGGCATATCTTCTCCTTTTTAAAGACAGCAATCTGGCATTATATCTCTTTTACTGGATGACTGTAAAGATATTTACCTTTGACACTTTCCCCGCATATGACTATCATTAACTCAAATACACTGTGAGGATATACGCCTATGTCTGAAACCAACTACGAACAATACCTTGTCCGCCGGCCCATTTATGAAGCCTTCGGCGGCACCAAAAACCGCCAGAGCCCCACGATGACTATCATGAGTAATAAGCAGGTGCCGGGCTGCAACTACTATATGGAGCCCGGTTGGATTTATGGCATCCCCGACCCCAACCCCTCCCTCCACGAGCACGTCCACGACTTCGATGAAATTGTCATGCACATCGGCGGCGATTACCGTCAGCCGCAGGTCTTGGGCGGCACAGTCGAGTTCTACGTCGGCGGCCAGCCGATTGTCTTTAACACCTCCACCACCTTCTACATCCCCAAGGGCACGCCGCATGGCCCGGTGATATGGCGCGACTTTCAATTTCCCCACCTCCAGATGGCTATTATGTGCGGTACCGGCAGTGCCGGCGAGGCATGGGAATCCAGCGGTATCCATGATACCAAGCATACCCTCCCCAAGAAGACGAAGGACTTTGATTACGAACAGTACGCCGTACGCAGTCCCTTAAGGGAAACAGAGGGTGATTTTAGTGCCGGGCGCACCAGCCCCTCGTTAACCTATTTAAGCAATGCGCAGGTTCCCGGCGTTAAGTACTATATAGAATATGGCTGGATGTACGGCATGCCCGTTTTTTCCGGCGAGCGAAAGGGTGTGCCCAAGATGGTGCACGACAACTTTGATGAGATTATTCTTCACCTTGGCGGCGACCCGGAAAATCCGGAAGACCTCGGCGCGGATGTTGAATTTTATATCGGCGGTCAGCCCTTCACCTTCGATACTACCAGCGCCGTGTATATCCCGTGCGGCTTAAAGCACGGGCCCTTACGCACCACACAGTTCCGCAAACCTCATATCGTCATGGGTATCATGTGCGGCATTGGGACGGTGCAGGAATACCTGGATAGCTTATAGACGGCTTATTCGTCGTCTTCTTCATCGGGAGTTTCCATGGTTTCTCCACTGACGCGCGGCAGCGATACGCCGCCTCTTTCCCGCTTTTTAGTTGAACGCGTCGGCAGTTTCCCGATTGCCTTCTTTAGCTCTTTAAAGTCTTCCCCCTCCGCCATCACTCCGTCTATCTCCGCATCCAGCAGGGCTTTAAGCTCCGCCTCCCCGATATCCGCCGGAACAGGCGCTATCAAAGGTTTGGATATAAAGTTCGCTAGGTGGCGGTAAACCATCAGGCGGTGCAATGTTAAACATTCATCGCTATCCAGTGTATCAGTGATTATTACCGCGTCCGCCGGCAGGTCGTTAACCGCCCTTAACAGCCCGTCGTCCATGGACGATTCTACTTCCAGCACTTTCCCGATTTTCTCGTCCTGCGGCAGGTCGTTTACTTTAACGGTAGGAGAAAACACAACGAAGTCGCACCCCGCCTTGACCAGTGCCGCCATATCCTCGCCTTCTTCGATGTAAACACCCCACGGTATATCCCCCAGCGCTTTAGCTGTTTTCTGGATATCCTCGACGGTTTCGTCTTTTCCTGTGTATATCAGCACTGCGTCGGCTGCAGTGTCTATCTTGGCTGTTGCAGCCCCGTCTGCCTTGAACCTCCCCAACAGCAGCATTTTCCCGCCGCTTTCTTCCTCCTTCGAGGTGCGGAATCCCATCGGCGCTGGTGCCGCCTGCGCAAGTTTCTTTAGTTTTTCAATCAATTTACTCATTTTTACCCCTATCTAAAACAATTATAAGCGTAATATTTTCTTAAATACAACCGGCCCTTCTTTACCACTCTTGCCCAAGCTGGTATAATTTTTCCAGAAAATGCTAAGATACGTTTCTTATTTTAAGGGCTTGAGTGAAGCCGACCTCGCCGCGGTGAATAACCACGTCTTTGAAAAAAAAGCCGCCCGCGGCGAAATAATTGTCTTTGAAGGCGAGCCGTCCGACGCTATTTACTACGTTAATGAAGGCGTGGTTAAAGCCTACAAAACCTCTGCCGACGGCAAAGAACAGATTCTTCGTATCATCCGCCCCGGCGATACCTTTAACGACGTCCCCTTTTTAGGAGGTGTCAATCTAGCCACCGCTGAAGCAATGAGCCCCGTCGTGCTTTATGGTATTAAGAAAAAAGACTTAGAAACTATGGTGCACGACTACCCCCAGATAGCAAAAAATATCATTAGAGTGCTCTCACACCGCGTCGAAGAAATGGTTAACCTTATTGAAGACTTCTCCTTCCGCCACGTTCACGGCAGGGTCGCCAAGATACTATTGGAAAACGCTGGCAACGGCGGTAAACCCCGCCTTACCCAGCAGGAAATGGCGGCGATGATTGGCACCGCGCGCGAGATGGTCGGACGCTCCTTTAAAAACCTGGAGGCAGAAGGCGCTATCAGGCTGGAACATAACCGCATTATTATTGCCAACCGGGCGGTTCTTTTAAAAATAGCCGGTTTAGACGAATGAGATAAAGGTCGCATACTTTTACTTGCCGGCGCAAATACAATTAAGTGATGGAGAATAACAATATGCCTGGACTACCGGTAATTGACCAGAGTAAATGCAATTGTTGCGGATTGTGTGTAAATATCTGCACCCGCGGCGCTTTAAAGATAGAGGGTAACACCGTTAAAGCCGTACCGGTTGAAGACCCTGACTGGTGCACTATGTGTGAACTTGTTTGCCCCACCGGCGCCATCACCTGCCCGTTTGAAATCATCATTGACGAAGACGGTAACTAATAGTCCTTTCACCACCCCTTCTTTTCCCCCTGCCTGAATAACCCCTTTTTCACCTTTTCTTAATAATATCTTCACATCTTTACGCTATCATTTCTGTATAAGATAAAAGTCACATACAGCCGTGCTTGGTTCGCCGTATAATTTTCTTGAAATGGTTAAAAAGGGGGTGCGTGATGAGAAAGCAAACTAAAGAAAAAATCGTCCAGAAACTGGAAAACAACGACTGTCACCACTTCTGGATTATCGAAGAAGCCAACGGCCCCAGCAGCTTTGGCACCTGCAAATATTGCGGCGAGAGGAAGGAATTTCTTAACGCCTTCCCGACCTTTAACCCCTTGAAAAAGAACGCTACTATCTTTAAGCTGCCTAAGCTGGCCGAGGTCCCAGTAGAAAAATCCGCTAATCCCCGAACAGCGAGGTAAATTATGGATGTAAAAGTTTATTCTACACCCACTTGAGGCTACTGCTATCAAGTCAAGAGTTTTCTTGGCCAGCTTGGTATAACCTACAAAGAATATGACGTTTCCCGCGATGAAGCGGCGGCAGAGGAAATGGTTAAACTAACCGGCCAGATGGGCGTGCCCGTTACTGTTATTGACGGACAGGCCGTCGTCGGCTTTGACCGCGTTCGACTCCGCGAGTTGCTGTCTGCGGCGCCCAAGGAATCCGCGGTGCACTTTGGACTTAAAATCGCCGACGCCTCCAGCGCCGCCCCCAAGATGGGCGTCAGCCCCTCTCCCGGCGCCATCATCGGCGATGTCGCCCCGGGCTTGTTAGGGGAAAAAGCTGGACTTAAAACCAACGATATCGTCACCGAAATCAGCGGCAGGAAAGTCACCTCCGCCGCCGATATGCAGGGTGTCTTATCCTCCCTCAAATCCGGCGATATCGTTGCTATCCTCTTCCTCCGCGAAGGTAAGACCAGAAAATCCGAGATTATCGTCTAAAATAACTTAAAGTTAGTTTAGTGAAATTCTTTGTATAAATGCAAAAAAATCCAGGGTTATTTGGTCCTTGTAACATGACCCCTAAAACCGGTCAAATTATTATTTAAGAACGCTGACGGCTGATCTATGTATTTTTGACCTATGAAGAGTCATGTGCGCCTGCTCTTCTAGTCTGAGTTTTTCAAAATCTCTTATTGCGCCGCACTTTTTACAGCAACCTACCGAGTGGTCTCCGATCATCCACCAATGAATACATAAGGAGTCTAAAGTCATAATACCTCCGTTTCATTCTTGGTTAATGGAAATGCTATTGTCTGAATCGATATGCCTTACTAGGCGTATCTAGACCGGATGAACTGTTGTATACAAGCCGCTAATCAATTTTTTCTGTTCTTTTATATCAAAAACATCCCGGCGAATCCGGGCCTTCTCCCTGCGAATAAATGTTTTCATTGATTTTGATAAATTATTCGTATTCATTTGTACCAGCCACTCCTTCCAGGTTTATTTTCATGGTATACCCTGATAGCCTTATCTCAATAGTATAGCTATCATTTTGAAGTATCTTGCTGGTAATCCAGGAGGGCAGATAATACAAAATAATAATCCATATTGACTGCCCTTCTAAGGAAACTTCATTCTAGGTGTGATCTTTGCTATAGATAAGCAAAAGACTTAATACCGTGACGCGTAGCTGTAGCTGCCACTATTGGAACGCTGTGCTTTGTTGGTTCGGCGGCACGAGGAACAGCGCTTGGGCTCATTGGAAAAACCTTTTGTCTGGTAGAATTCTTGTTCCCCGGCAGTGAAAGTGAAGGGTGTCTTGCAGTCTATACACTGGATTGACTTGTCTTGAAAACTCATGGGATGGCCTCCTCTCTTAAATTATAATTAGAGCTCGGGCCAACCAATACTTGATATAAATCTAAGGGGATTCAAAGAAGTTGATAATAACCTGAACCGGAACTATACATAAAGTATATCCCAAAATTATCTCCTTTGTCAAGTTGAAGAGGGGCAGTAATGGACTCGTGCCAATGACCTCCTGCGCTATATTGTGGTGATTTTATACTAAATAGCTTCACCCCATCATTTGTTGTAAACTATAAGTATCATGGTTGTTAAAGAGAAAACCGGGGTAAAAAACGTCGCCGTCCTTGGCTCCACCGGCTCTATTGGACGCCAGACGCTCGATGTTATCCGCCAACTCCCCGAATATTTAAATGTTGTGGGATTAGCCGCCGGCAGCAACCATAGTGCGCTATTTAGCCAGATTCAGGAATTCAGGCCGGAATACTTCTCCTATGCCGGCTATGAAAGCGCCGGCCACAGCCTTAAGTCTTTCACCCGCCCCAAGTACCTCCCCCTGGAAGAATTAGCCGCCCACCCCGCTGTTGATATCGTGGTTATTGCTACATCCAGCACAGCGGCGCTCGACGCTGTTTTAGCCGCTGTAAAAGCAGGTAAAACCGTCGCTTTAGCTAATAAGGAATCCCTTGTTTCCGCTGGCGAGATTATCACCGCCGCCGTGAAAAAATATAAAGCCCGCCTCCACCCCATTGACAGCGAGCACAGCGCTATCTGGCAGTGCCTTAACGGTGAAAAACAGCCGCCCCGCCGTATTATCCTTACCGCCTCCGGCGGCCCCTTCCTCAACTACTTCACCGAACGGATGGCTGATATTACTCCTGCTATGGCTTTAGCCCACCCCTCCTGGAAAATGGGCCAGAAGGTCACTGTTGACTCTGCCACCCTTATGAACAAGGGGCTGGAGATTATGGAAGCCCGCTGGCTCTTTAACGTGCCCGTCACCGATATTCGCGCGCTTATCCACCCCCAGAGTATCCTCCACTCTATGGTTGAATTCCCCGACGGCGCGGTTAAAGCCCAGCTAAGCCCCCCTGATATGCGTTTGCCCATCCAGTACGCTTTAACCTACCCCGACCGCCTCTCTAATGATACCCTGCCATCATTTGACTGGGCGGACTTCGCCAACCTCACCTTCACCCAGCCGGATATTGTTAAATTTCCCTGCCTCCGCCTGGCTATCGAGGCCGGCAGAAAGGGCGGCACTTATCCTGTTGTGCTCTGCGCCGCCGATGAGGTTGCCGTGAGTCTTTTCCTTAAAGAACGGATTCGCTTTACCGATATCCCCGCCATCGTTGAAAAAGTCTTAAGCCAACACGACGTCGTGTCTAAACCATCTCTTGAAGCCATCAAGGCTGCCGATAAATGGGCTCACGACGCCGCTTTAGATATTAGCGGGGCCAGCTTCTAATGTGGCTCACTATTATCGTTGGCATTCTAGTCCTTTCGGTTTTAGTCCTCGCCCACGAGCTGGGGCACTTTATCGCCGCCAAAGCCACCCATTGCTACGTGGAGGAGTTCGGCATCGGCTTTCCGCCCCGCATGTGGGGTAAAAAGTTCGGCGATACTATTTATTCCATTAACTGGATTCCCTTCGGCGGTTTTAATAAAATCTCCGGCGAGGTTGACCCCGACGCCCCTCGCGCTTTAGCCGCCCGCAAGTACTGGGTCAGGCTTTTAGTCTTAAGCGGCGGCATCTTAATGAATCTTATTTTGCCCTTTATTTTAATGGGTATTGCTTACATGGTCCCCCACGACGTTGTCCACGGCACGGTGGTCGTTCAGGAAGTCTCCCCCAATTCCCCCGCCGCGGACGCTGGCATTCAGCCCGGCGACACTCTCCTGACGATTAACGGCATCCCCGTAGAAAGTAACGGCGTCCTCTCCCGTGAGATTCAATTACACCTGGGCGCGGAAATTACCATCGAAGTTCAGCGTGCGGACGCCACCGTAGAAACCGTTAGCGTTGTTCCCCGCTGGAAACCCCCGGAGGGCGACGGCGCAGTAGGCATCGCTACCCAGACCACCGACTACGAAATCGTTAGTGAGACCTTGCCTTTCTGGGAGGCTATTCCCAAAGGCGCGGCTTCTGTCTGGGATTCACTTATTTTATATAAAAACGGCATCATCGAAATGTTTATGGGCACCGTTCCCTTTACGCCTTCCGGGCCTGTGGGCATTGTCCAGGTCGCCGGCGAGGTCGCTCATGGCGGCGTCAGCCCGGTGCTGGAGCTGACGGCTTTCCTTAGCATCGCCATTGC
>JAQTMM010000064.1 GCA_028714335.1 Dehalococcoidales bacterium | reverse complement strand
GCCGGTAGTAGAAATGCCCAGCACATCCTCGGCCGGGGTGCCGCCGGCGCTGATCGTGACGGTTACGTTGCCGCCGTTGAAGTTGGCATTATCCGGGTCGGTGACATCGGCGTCGGTGCCCACGTCACAAATCACCTCGCCGCCAACAAATGGGTCATAAATCGTCGTGTCGCCGTCAAGGTTGGTAATGACCGGGGGGTTGGGGGTGACGTCAACGTTAAAAGTTGATGCAATGCTGGTTGCCGTGCCGCCGTCATCGTCATTAACCGTGAGTTCGAAACTGCGTGCCCCCACACCTGAAGGGGCGTCATACATCAAGTTGCGGATGAGTGTAGCTATACGAGCCGGTGTGGCGTTAGCATTAAAGTCGATACGCAGGTCATTGCCTCCCTGCCCGTCATTTACTGCATGAATAGTACCGATGTCTATCCCACTCACGGCAATGGTCTCACCCCCTCCGATTACCTCGTCGCCGCCGGAGGTTACGTTAATTCCGTCAAAGCTGAAATTGCCGTTAGCCGTTCCTGATGCTTGTGAGACTAATAAAAAGCCGTTGTTAAAATCCGTTGAATCTACGTCGGTCACGGTAGTATTACTGCCCAAATCAATCAACACCGCGGCGCCACCGGAGACAACACTAACCGTATCACCATCAAGATTGCTGATAACGGGAGGGTCGTTGACGGCAACAACCGTTACCGTAGACACAACTGAAAGCACTGTGGTATTATCCCCGCCGTTGTCCGTGCCGCCGTTATCCTGTATCGAAGTCAGGGTTACCACGCGGTCTGACGTGTTGGGATTCTCACTGGTGTTCATGTAGGTCATGGTGTCTATCAAAGTCTGCATCGCGGCTGTGCTAATGCCCCCGATTTTAGCCACGGTTACCGTAGCCGTAGTCCCGGTGACGCTAACAGTCACCGTCATGCTGTTGGTGGCGGTAGTCGTTGAAAATCCGTCCGTCAGGGTAATATTAGTGCCGTCAATGTTCATAATTTCGTAAGAACCGTCATTGATGTTGGTTATGGTGAAAACGATTTGTAATATCGTCTGCCCCGCTTCTATCGTACTGATACTCACACCGCTGTAAAGATCAACTGACGCCCCGGCCTCGGTAAAGGTCGGGTTGGTGCCAGTGGCCGTTAAAGTGGGCGGATCGTTTACGCCGGTAAGGTTTACCCTCACTGTTGAGCCGCTTGATGTTTCGTAAGTGTCTTGAACATAAAATATTACGTCGCCATACCCCGAAGGATTTTCCGAGGTGTTTCTGTAGGTAATGTTTTGCAGCAGAGTTGTAACCAGCGCGTTGGTAGCGTTGGAGTTCAGGTGAATTATCAGGGAACCATCCTGGCCGTAACTTGTGCCGTCTGCCGTACCGATATCTGTCCCGCTGACGGTGATGGTCTCGCCGGCGGTAATAACGCCGTCGCCGCCTGATAAAACGTTAACACCGTCAATACCAATCACAGAGTTGGGGAAAGTGCCGGAGACGGTTGCTTCAACATAACCGCCGTCCCAGCCCAATCCATCGTTATCATTAGCCGCCGCATTACCGCCCGCATCCAGTTTGACGGGGCTGCTATTTTCAACATAAGTAACGGTATCCCCGTTAAGATTTGATATTGTCGGCGTTACCGTCCCCAAACCGGTAATACTGAAGTTATAAGGGTTTTCATCAATGTCATCATTGGCGATAGATATCGTCCCGTCAGACACGCCGCTGGCACTGGGATCAAAAGTCACTTGAAAGGTGGTATTGCCTCCACCCGGTATCACGCTTAAGGCGGGGAGAGTAGTCAGTGAAAAGCCATCGCCGGTAACAGCTACATAATTATTCCCGGCGTCAGTTAGCGTCAGGTCCAAGCTGCCGGTATTATATATAGTATAGGTAATAATTACTGACCCATTGGCAATATTCACGTCCCCAAAGTCCGTATCATCGGTAATCGAGGGTGTGCCATCCCCATCACCTATCTCATTACCGTTGCCGAAGACGGCCATCTCCGGGTCTGAATCAGCCATAGCTTGTTTTAATGGTAGGCCGGTCAGGAAAAGGGTTGCGGTTAGCAAGCAGATGAATAGGATTACGCTACCGCATATTTTCCATTTCATAACTCTTCCTTAAATATTATTGTAATACCATGCCTTTTTTGCATTATACACCCTCAGAATTGACTGTCAAGTTTATCTTTCTATTTTCGGATAGAGTTATCTGGTTTTTATCAACTCCTTACCGGGAAAAAGCCATCGCCCTTATCTCTCCAATATATTGCTCGGACATGCCTCTCTCCTTTCCTTGTGTAACTTTATGTCAACACCTTGCCCTTTTTACAGAGTCTTCAAGGCGGTGCGTTCCATGTCCAGGTAATACCCGCCGTCGTTGGCTACACTAAAACCCAGTCTCTTGTAAAGATGACAGGCGGGATTATCGAACCTTACGGAAAGTTTTAAAGGCAAATGGGCTGTTTCGGCTTCTTTAATGAGGTTG
Source organism: Dehalococcoidales bacterium (assembly GCA_028714335.1). Taxonomy (GTDB): domain Bacteria; phylum Chloroflexota; class Dehalococcoidia; order Dehalococcoidales; family RBG-16-60-22; genus RBG-13-51-18. Next base: position 6,717 of record JAQTMM010000064.1, on the reverse strand, counting down.
TTCATGATGCACGTGCCCAACCCCTTCCTGCGGAACTCCGGCAGTAAAGTAATGTTGATTACTCTTATCTCACTCTCGCTACGGTCGATGTAGAGCCGCCCCACCCTATCCTCACCGACGCATATAATGAAGTAAGCTGCATTGGGGTAACAACTATGGTATTGCATATTTTGCAGCTTGAATTGAAAGCGCAGGAATTGCTCTATCGTTACCTCGGACCATCCCGTCCGCTTCATCTCTTCGTTGCGCGTGCTGGCGTACACCTGATATAGAAAATCCGTATCTTCCGCTGGTTGCAATTGATATTCATGCCCATCCATACTTTTATCCTTTTGGATAGAAGATAGCGGAAACGTTAGTTACAGTTTGTACACACAGGCGTAATATAGCACACATTTGGCATTAAAACAAGCATCTGCATGCCCGTTTGTGTACTTGAAAAAAGATAAGATATAACGTTAGGAGGGGGGAATATATTTGGAACTTACTTCACCATTAAAAAAAGTTAGACTGTGCGTCCGGATAAATTAGATAACACCGGCAAGCTTAAGAACGACGATGGCACAAACTCCAAGAATTACTAGTATCGCTGTATTGGTTATCCAGCCAAACCGCGCGGCAAGCTTTAAACGGTTGATTATTTTCTGCCGGGTAATTCCAGCTTCCGGCCACGGATATTCGGTGCCGCCGTTAATAGCCCGGGCGATGCGCGGTATCACAATATCTTTGTTAGCCCAGTAAGACATGTGGTCGAACATTATGTTATCGGTACAAATAACCCTTCTTCGTTTAATCTGTTGTTCCGGGTCAATTCTGGCTTGTTTAACTATGTCGTCGGTCATGTTGCCGGCCGGCACCGGGTCGCGTCGCGCGCATATGTCCAGCCAGAAAAACTTATCTTCCAGCGTCTGATTTTGCTTTTTACCGCCTTCTTCATAACCGGTTATCTCTTTAGCTAATGGCCGCTTGAATTGCTCCTGAGCATAACTGCTCGATTTCCTGGCTAGACGGAATACCTGATTGATGCCGCTGCCCACGCTGACAAATGATATTTTCTTGCCTTTACCAAGCACCTCGAGACGCTTTACTTCCTCGGCAACTCTGCCTCCCTCTGCCAGCGTATCATACGTCACGACGCATCCCATCGAATGTGCGATGATGGTGATATCTTTAACCTCACCGTATTGGTCGTTCAACATCGCGATGACAATATTCTCCAGGCGCGCCCTGGCGTTGCCCGACCACACCCCATGTTCAATGTATTTCTCAACATCGCCCAGGCTGTTGCTTAAGAATGGGTCGAGTTTCCTTATCAGCTTCAATATACTTTCTAGCGGCCCTACGCTGGGCAGGTAATGGCACAGCCAGACAAAAAACAGCCCTAAATATGTAAAAGGCACCAGTAGAAAAAGTCCCAATGACAACAATAGCGACTTAAAAGAAAGCTTGCTGCATGAAACTTTTTGGTATTTTTTAGCAGTCCAGAGCCGCTGCCCGGGATGCCGCTTCCTTTCATACTTCATATCCTTTTGGTTGATGAAGCCATCATTGGCGGGGTCTTTGGTAATGCCTTCAAAAATGAACTTGATTTGATTACGAAGATTTTGTTTTAACAGCCACCATAATACATTGGCGGCTTTTGGGGCCGGAAAAGCATCATCCCAGAAAGCCTCTTTACCGACCCAAATGGCTTTTTCGCCGGTTGGGGACGTGATATTAAGTGTTACCGATGGCGGGGTTCCGTCAAGATTAACATCGCGCCGGATTTTTGGGTCTTTTCCGTGTGAACGCGACTCCATAAGGGCGTCCGCCAGTGAATTCGTCAAATCGGCCAGAAGGTCACCGCGTTTCATGTTGTCACCGATGCCGTGGATGACAATAACCCCATGACTTCCCGGTGATAAAACCATTTAATTTTCTACCTTTCTGGTGCCTTGGCTTTAACTAAATCAGGTAATCAACACCCTGACATTTATTTTAGTATGCAATAACCCCATACCTGCAACTACTAACTGTCAATAGATTGGTAAATTACAGTCAGAAGTGACGCATATTATAGTTATGCAGTATTTGATAAGATATTGGTAAAAATAAATCAGTATACCAATAGATTGTGGTGGAATTGGGGCTATGATGGACAGGATTTTAGCTATGGTATTTTCGCTTTACATCTAATAGAATAAGCATGAGCAAGGAGACTGCTGAATAGCCGTGGTTAATTGGGAAGAAAAACTCAACGGTGATTCTATACCCTGGCTACTGGAACCCGACGAGTGCCAGCCAGCCATCCGTTACTATACTTTGCGTGATATCCTTGGCCGGGACGAGAACGATAAAGAAGTCAAAGCTGCCAAAGCGTCAATCATGATAAGTGGGCCGGTGCCGGTGATTCTGGCGGCGCAGCATCCGGATGGATATTGGGGAAAGCGGCCCGGGTGCACCGGCACGATGCCGGCTCTCGTTTACTTGGCAGAACTCGGTGCGGACGGAAATGACCCGCGCATTCGCGCTGCCTGTGAGATTCTCCTCTCCCGATACATCGACAACGGTGGCGGTCTACGTGGTCTGTCATTGCAAGGCACGCCTTCCGATTTCAACTATTGCACGGCGGGTATCATGGGAGCGGCTTTGATAGGCTTCGGCTGGCTTAATGACCAACGCTTGCAGACAGCGTTGGAATGGCTGGCGCAGTCTATTACCGGGGAAAAAGTGACTAGCGCTTCGGGCCGTGACATAAACAAACGTCATGAAAAGCTTAGGAATTCATCTCCCCTATTTTCCTGTCCCGGCCGCAATGCCAATCTGCCATGCGCCTGGGGAGCAATCAAGGCGATGATTACCTTGAACAAAGTACCACCGGGGCAGCGGACTAGGAATATGAATGAAGCTATCAAACGTGGTGTGGATTTTCTCCTGAGTCACGACCCTGCAGTCGCCGATTACCCCTTTGGTACAGGGAACAGGCCTAGCTCCAATTGGTTCAAGCTCCGATATCCCCTCGGTTCCAGTGCCGATGTGCTTCAGAATCTGGAGGTCCTGGTAGCGCTGGGGCAAGCCCACAATCTTAAGTTGGCTAACGCGTTAGCTCTCGTCATTAGTAAGCAGAACCAACAGGGACGCTGGCTGCTGGAACATAGCTACAAGGAGTTGTCCGACACACAAGAAAAGAAGGTCTTTTATTGGTACCAGAACTCTTTGAAACTTTATATCACCGGCAAGGAGCTGGCGGACATACAAGAAAAGAAAGGGCAACCCAGCAAGTGGGTCACCTTAAGAGCGTTGCGGGTATTGAAAGCGGTTTATTCCGCATAGGATAAAATATAACGTTAGAATGGGATTACATTAGGTCAAGTGTCATTAGAATTAGTGACTTACCTTTGTAGTACTGCAGTTTCGTTAGTACCAGCCGTACTTCTCGGCTGCGTCAACCATCGCCTTGATGTTTTCCGGCTTGGCGTTATAGACGCCACCCCCGTTCGCTAAAATGAAGCCGCCGCCCTTGCCGCAAATCTTTATCAGCTTCTTGCAGTATTCATCAACATCCTGCGGCGACCCGACCCGCAGCATGGAAAGCGGTACGTTGCCCATCAAGCAGACGCGGTTCCCGAGTATTTCCTTGGCTCTAAAGATGTCGGTGCTTTCAAGGAAGATAAGCAAACTGCCTTTAGGAAAGTCGGCAAAATACTCAAGCTGGTTATCTCTCCGCCCCTCGAAGAACATCCAGACGATGTCATAGCCGAGGTTAAGTGTCGCCTCAATCGATTTCTTCCAATAAGGCCAGACAAATTCTTCGAACTGCTTTTTAGACATGAATTCGTCGGATACCCTGTGCGGTTCCGCGGCGCTGCCTAAAGTTGGTTTACCTTCTTTTTTTACCGCTGGGGCAGCGGTAGCAATACGATACTCGGTGAGTTTGTTCAAAGCCGCTTTAAGCTTTTCCGGCCTGCGGAACATATCCATCACCACTCCCTTGTAAGTCCGGAAGTTATTACTAAAATCAGAAAAAGGCGGCTGCACGCCCCCAAAAGGCAGCGTATTAGGGAAACCCAGCCCAGCCATCTCAACGTCCATTTGGCCCATTTCTTTGTTCCACTTTATCGTTGCCTCGCCGGCTTTTTTCATCGCTTTAGCCAGCTGCGCAAAATCATCAGAGGCGAATATCGCGCTTACCATATCTATGTTGGTTCGCAAATTCATCAGGGGCGGGAGTTTGGCTAAAGGCTTCAATGAGTCATATACCCTCGGCAGCCAGACCCGCACGATGAAGTCGGATGGATCGGCGAGAAAATGGTCGTACTCATCCTCTTTCATGAACTCCTGCTCGATGACCTGGTTGCCGACGTCCGGAGGCAGGTTGCCGCCGGGCCATTGTGTAAAATTGGTTCCGGTGGCTTCTAGCGCCGCCCCGGATTCCCTCCCCGCCACCGCCCATCCGTCCGGACCAATATCAACGAACATCTTTTTAAAGGCTGCCCGCCACGCGGGCGCATCGTAATAAGCGGCGGAATAAGGTAGGCCTGCATATTTACAGGCATACAGCGGCATATCGAAGAAGATTACCGGCACTCTGTCCGGTGTCTTTAGTTGCATCGCGTCGTAGATTCTCTTTTCTCTCTCCCGATACAACTCTTCAACGCTTTTTCCGTATCTCTTTTCGACTTTCTCTTTTAGTCTTTTTTCTTCTTCTAGGAGTTCTTTTCTTAACTTATCTGTTGCCATATCACATACTCTTTTCCAAAAATGCGACGCAAGTTATAGTCATCTTAAATAAAGAAATCGGTACTGTTGTATTACGAAAGTCTATTCATAAATACCCCTGGTGGGGAAGGGGGGACTCGAACCCCCACGCATTGCTGCACTGGATCCTAAGTCCAGCCCGTCTGCCAGTTCCGGCACTCCCCCATACTCACCCGTACTATATCATTTTGGCTGCCCCTCCTCAAGTAGATTTTTTTTATTTTACCATCCGCCGCTATTGACAAATCGGGTGGCTATTGTTATCATACCTAGAGTTTCTATGTACTATTGCTTTCTAGGTATAAACGGCCGGGGCAGCCTGCCAAGTTAAAAACAAAAAAACACAATAGGAGGAATCAATGAGATTTTTAAGTTTAGCCGTCTGTTCATTAAGCATCATGTTTATTCTGGGTTCTTTTATCAGCGGTTCCTGGGTGCAGATTGTTTTCGGCGCCATTGCTGGCGTTCTGGCGTTAGCCGCTGCCGGCACTTCCAAATAACAGAATACAAGGGAATCATTAATAAAGACGGCTGCCCCGGTATTTATTTCCCAACTTGAAAATTCTGTCTCCTTTTGCTACTATTTACATACATAGAATATCTATATATCAACCGGACTCGAGGTGATTATTATGGAACAAAAACACGACCTGCTTAAAGGCAGCTCCAACTCCCTCCTCCTTTGCCTGCTGGAACATCAGCCCAAGTATGGTTACCAGATTGTCAAGGAGCTCGAAACGAGGAGTCAGGGGTATTTCAAGTTCAAAGAGGGTACACTCTACCCCGCCCTCCATCGCCTAGAAAAAACCGGTCTCATCACCGGCAAATGGGAAATGTTGCCAAACGGTAGGCAAAGAAGGTATTATCTTATCACTCCTAAAGGACAAGCCAAGTTAGCCGAGGAAAAGACGCGCTGGCTCGATTTCTTCAATGCGGTCAACCTTGTCCTGCAACCTGAATCGAATAGTGTTTAAAAGAGTTGCGTAGATGACACTGGATTTGTCTCGATATCTCGAGAGTATCAGGAATAGTGCCAGGCTCGATCAATCCGACGAAACTATCATTATGAGCGAGCTGGAAGCGCATATAGAAGACAAGCTCAAAGAACTGACCGACGCCGGTCTGTCGCGTCGTGAGGCGGTTAGGGAATGCCTTAACCAGATGGGCAGCACCAAGTGCATCGCCCGTCAGATATACGAGGCCTACAGCCAGGGCAGCTGGAAGCAGGTATTGTTAGCCGCTCTGCCCCACCTTCTCTTCGGTCTCCTCTTCGTTCTCAACTGGTGGCACCACCCTGCCTGGATTTCAATTGTTTTAGTCGCCGTTTTAGTAACAGCGTTTTATGGCTGGTCTCATGGCAAACCTTCATGGATTTTCCCCTGGATGGGCTACACGCTGGTGCCTGTCTTCATCTGCGGCTTGCTCTTGCTTTACCTTCCCCCCGGCTGGTCCTTCCTGGCGGCGTTTGTTTATGCCGTGCTGGCTATCTGTTGGCTCGTCCGCGTTATCGTCACCACCGTTAAAAGGGATTGGCTTTTCAGCTCGTTAATGCTGCTGCCCCTCCCCATTATCATCGGCTGGTATCTGGCTTTATCGCCCAACGGTATTTTCTCCGATGAAACCCTCCAGCAGCTTTACAAATTCTCCCCCTGGATTGGCTTCAGTTTTATGGGTCTGGCTTTAACCATCGCCGTTTTCATCCGCTTACGCCAGCGCTGGCTGCGGGTTACTTTATTGGCTGCTTCCGGTCTGTTGACGTTATGTCTGATTGTCTACCATTCCACTGGCAATGTGAATAATCTCGCCTTCCTTGGGCTTTTGTTTGTTTTATGGGGAGGCCTGCTCATTCCGCCATTATTGGAAAGGCGACTGAAAAACAGCCGGATAAAGTAATATGAGGCAGGTAGCTATTGTTACCGATACCACCGCCTGCGTTCCACCGGAACAAGTCAGCCAGTACGACATTGAAGTTGTTCCCGT
>JAQTMM010000063.1 GCA_028714335.1 Dehalococcoidales bacterium | reverse complement strand
CCCAGAACCTCCTGCTGGTGGCGGGGGGTATGGGCATTGCGCCCCTGCGCTTTTTAGCGGAGTCCGCCGCGGAGTCGGGCAAGACCGTTACCATCATCAACGGCGCGCAGTCGCAGGACTGCCTTATTTCGGTCAACGCGCCCCAGTCTCTATACGATAAAGGTATGCACCCCGCCAACTTCCAGTGCCTCACCGCCACCGACGACGGCTCCGAAGGCTTTAAAGGATTCGCCACCCAGCTTATCCCCCACTACCTTAAGAACGTCCACCAGGTGTTTGCCTGCGGCCCGGCGGCGATGTACCAGACCATGTCAAAAATGCCGGAGCTTAAAGGCATGGACGTCCAGCTTTCTTTAGAGCAGAAGATGGCTTGCGGTGTCGGCGTTTGCTACGGCTGCACCATCAAGACAAAAAGCGGTTTAAAGCAGGTCTGCAAAGACGGCCCGGTATTTGCGATGGATGAAGTGGATTTTTATGGATAAATTATTTTCAGTTATTACGGTAATATTAATCCTGTTAATGCTGGCGGGGGCGACTGGCTGCACATCATCAGTGCCGACTTCCCAGTTATCAACACCAACAACCTCTACGACTACAAGTGGTTATGAAAATCTGGGTACGCTCTATTTTTTACAAGATGACAAACCAGTGACAACTGCTTCTGAAATGGGGATGTTAGATATTGTTGGGCCGACCGTACTACGACTTAAAGACGGGAAATACCGGATGTACCTTCAGAGCCACAATCAGACGGGAACGAATATCGTCAGTCTCGTTTCCAATGACGGTTCGGTCTGGACTGCTGACCCTGGCATTCGTATTCAACATGGTTCTACATCTGATATGGATTATGAAGCCGGAGAGCCGGGCGTTTTTATGGGCTTGGATGGTAAATATTACATCGCTTATACCGGTAGGCAACCTGTCAACAATAATTTGTTTCACAAGATACTATTCGCTGTGTCAGATAACGGGCTTAATTGGACGAAACTTGATAAAGTCTTTTCCGACGCATTGAACCGGAATAACTTTGCAGCCAGTGCCGATATTATTACGGTGAACTCGACTTATATCATGTATTATACCGGCGGCCCTAATGTTCTTAAAGCCACTTCAAATGATGGGCTTAACTGGACGAGGCAAAGTGTCATCCTTGATAAGGGCCATGATTCTACTGTAGTAATGGTCGGTAATAAATACTATATGTTTACTAAAGTCCCCTTGGGAAACAATGATGCTATTTTAATGATGGTTTCAAGCGATGGATTGAACTGGCCTAAGAGTTACTATCGTATTGTGGTGAAAGATGCCAGCGGCGCTGAAATACCGGATAGCAATCTTGAAGACCCTGCCACTGCTATTATGGCGGATGGTTCGTTAAGACTCTACTTTAATACAATGGGCGGAACAAGTATAGTTTCTGTCAGGCCAACTGAATCGTTACCGGAATAAATTGCGGGTATTAGTTAGACTTTTGTTTTTTCTTCATAACCAGGACTAGAACCTTCCACCAAAAGTCAAAGGTTGGGGAAAGAAGTTGGATTCTGGCTTTCGCTGGGATAGGCTATAGGTAAAGAGAAAGCTCATTTTTGACAACGTTTAGCCTGCATGACTATAATTAATTAGGTAATAAAAAAAGAGGTGATAAGATATGGCTAACACAATCGGTAAAAGATATCGCTGCACAAAGTGCGGTGCCGAAGTGATTATCACCAAAGGCGGCGAAGGCACTATTATATGTTGCGGCCAGCCTATGGAAATCAAACAGTAATTCGTTAGCAGGAGGTATAAAATGGCAAGTCAATTAGGAAAAAGATATCGCTGCGCGAAATGCGGCACCGAGGCTCTCTGCACCAAAGCCGGCGAGGGACAGCTTGCCTGCTGCGGCGAAGAGATGAAGACCCAGGAAGCTAAACCCATCCCCTCCTCGGACTAATCATCTATTTCAACAAAACAAGAGATGTACCGGACACCTGTATTCAGGACCGGTACATCTTATTTTTACCAGCCTAATTTATTCTTCTTCTTTTTTAGCGGCTTTTGGTTTCGCCGCTGCTTGATTGACTTTATTCAGCAACCGCGATTTCCGGCGCGCCGCATTGTTGGCGTGCACCATTTTCTTCTGCGCCGCTTTATCCAGCGAACTGACGGCGGTGGCTACGGCGCCCTTCGCCGCTTCAGCATCGCCGGCGGCAATTAACTGTTCCGCCCGCGCAACTTCCGTTTTTAGCTGGCTGCGGTTGGACTTATTTCTTACCGTTCTCCTGCCGGCGGCTCGCGCTGCTTTTTGTGCAGATTTATTTCCCAAGGTTTACCTCCACTTATTTTTTACTCGAGCCGATGCCTTTAGCCTTTTTGTTGCTGTCTTTGGCATCGGCAGTTTTTTGCTTAATTGAATCCTCTCCGATTCTTGTAACGCTGATGACGCCCTTAACGCCGTCAATCTTTTTTAAGATTTCACTTAACTGCGCCAGACCCTTGGTCTGCATCGTCAATAGTATCGTCACCCGCTGGTTTGTGCCGTTGGTCATACTCATCGAGTTGATGTTGACCTTTTCTTCTGCCACCAGTGTGCTGACGTCGCGCATTAGCCCCACCCTGTCCCAGGCGTCCACCTGTATTTTAACCGGGTAGAGTAAATCGCTCTGTCCCCATTGTACAGGAATCAGCCTCTCTTTTTCATCTTCGTTAATAACGTTTTGGCAGTCCTGCCGGTGGATGGACACCCCGCGGCTGCGCGTTATATAGCCGATTATGTCATCGCCGGGGACGGGATTACAGCACTGGGCAATGCTCGTCATCAGGTCGCCCACCCCCAGCACCTCCACGCCGGACGGCACGGTGGTTGTTTTAACAACCGGCCCGACAACGTCCTCTTCCTTTTCCTCATGGTCGGCAAGTTTCAAGACAATCTGGTGCGACGATATGTTGCCATTACCCACCGCCGCGATGAAGTCGTCCAGATTTTTGAACCCGAAGACCTCCGCCAACAATTGCCGCTCCGCCTGGATGCCTAGCCGCCTTAATTCTTTATCCAGTATCTGTTTGCCCCGCTCGATGCTCTCGGCTTTTTCACGCTTGTTGAACCACTGGCGGATTTTGTTACGGGCGTGCGTCGTGCTGACGAACCCCAGGCTGGCGTTCAGCCAGTCAAGGCTCGGGCTCCGCGGCGCTTTGGATACGACGATTTCTATGACGTCGCCATTTTTCAACCTGTAATTTAACGGCTCCAGCTTGCCGTTGATTTTTGCTCCGATGCAGCGGTGCCCTAAATCGGTATGCACGCGGTAGGCAAAGTCCAGCGGCGTCGAGCCTTTGGGCAGGTCTTTGATTTCTCCCTTCGGCGTATAAACAAAAACCTGGTCGATAAAGATGTCCGTCTTCACCGATTCCAGGAATTCGTCCGCGCCGGGCAGTTCCCTGTGCCACTCTATAATCTGTCTTAGCCACCCCACTTTGTCCTCAAACTCAAGGTCCTGCTTCTTGCCTTCTTTATAGCGCCAGTGCGACGCCACGCCGTATTCAGCAACGCGGTGCATCTCGCGGGTGCGGATTTGCACCTCCAGCGGTGTAACGCCAAGACACATCACTGCCGTATGCAGCCCCTGGTACCCGTTGGGTTTGGGCGTGGCTATATAGTCGTCGAACGTCCCCGCCACCGGATGCCAGATGCTGTGGAGGATGCCCACAGCGCCGTAGCATTCTTCTTTGCTTTCAACTAAAACCCTTAAAGCCAGCAGGTCGTATATCTCATCGAAGTGTTTGCCGAGCGCCGCATATTTTTCAGTCTTCTGGTAGATGCTGTAGATGTGCTTGGGCCGCCCGAAGATGTCGGCGGTGATGCCGGCTTGGTTCAATTCTTTCTGTAAAATCTTAATCGCGCGGTTGATGAACTTTTCGCGCTCGGTGCGTTTGATGTCAATCAGCCGGGCAATGCGCTGGTACTCCCGCGGATTTATATATCTGAAAGCGAGGTCTTCCAGCTGCCACTTCACTTCCCAGATGCCCAGGCGGTGCGCCAGCGGCGCAAATATTTCTAAAGTTTCCTGGGCGTTCTTTAACTGGCGGTCTTTAGGGAGGGCATCCAGCGTCCGCATGTTGTGCAGCCGGTCCGCCAGTTTGATGAACACCACCCGTACGTCCTCTGCCATGGCAACCAGCATTTTCCGCAGGTTCTCCGCCTGGGTGCTTTTCACCGTAGTCTCCGCCACTGCCAAAGAAACCTTGCCCAGTTTAGTGACGCCGTCAACCAGCTTGGCAATCTCCGCCCCAAACTTCGCCTCGACGTCTTTAATAGGCAATCCGGTGTCTTCCGGAATGTCGTGCAATAAAGCCGCCGCCAGCGAACTGGCATCGAGCTGCAGCTCCGCCAGAATATAAGCCGTCTGGAGGGGATGTTCCATAAACGGTTCGCCGGAGAGCCTTACCTGCCCGGCGTGTTTTTCCTCGGCGAATTTATACGCCTCTTCCAGCACCGGCAGTTTTTCCGACGGCAGGTATTCTTTAGCTCTTTCCAGTAACTTCTTGAATTCCATTTTTCTCGCCCGGGGGCTTTACCTTTTGTTACCTATATTATATATCAATAAAGCTAATGAGGCGAAAACTCCAATTGCAAAACTCCCCCCGATGCTGTATTCTTGCTTTAAGAAATATCAAGGAGCATTGACTTGTATCAGGCACCGCGCGGCACCACTGATATTCTCCCGGAAGAACAGCCCTACTGGCGCTTTGTTGAGAGCGTCATCGCCGAGGTAACGCGCCTTTACGGCTACCAGCGCATTGACTCCCCCACCTTTGAAGAGACCGGGCTTTTCACCCGCTCTGTTGGCGAGGGCACCGACCTCGTGGATAAAGAGATGTACACCTTTGATGATAAAGGCGGTAAGAGTATGACGCTGCGGCCGGAAGGAACAGCATCGGTCTGCCGCGCTTATATCCAGCACGGCATGGCCAACCTCCCCCAGCCCGTCAAGCTTTACTATATCACCCCGGTCTTCCGTTACGAACGTCCCCAGGCTGGGCGCTTCCGCCAGCACCACCAGTTCGGCTGTGAATGCTTTGGGGAAGACGACCCCGCCATTGACGCCGAGGTTATTGATTTAGCCTGGCGGTTCTATAAAACGTTAGGGCTTAAAAATATAAACTTAAATCTCAACAGCATCGGCTGCAAGGAATGCCGCCCCGCTTATCTTAAAATCTTACAGGATTATTACCGTCAGCATATCAACAATCTCTGCGCCGACTGCAAAACGCGGTTGGAGAAAAATCCCCTCCGCCTGCTGGACTGCAAACAAGAGTCCTGCCAGCACATTGCCGATAAAGCCCCCCGCAGTGTTGACGCGCTTTGCCCTGCCTGCGCCGGCCACTTTGATAAACTGCAAAAATATCTCAAGGCGCTGGACATCCCCTACATCATCAACAACCGGCTGGTGCGCGGCCTTGACTATTATACCCGCACCATCTTTGAAGTCCAGCCGGAAGAAGAAGGCTCCCAGAGCGCTTTAGGTGGCGGGGGTCGTTATGACGGCCTCATCGAACAGCTTGGCGGCAAACCCACCCCGGCGCTTGGTTTCGGCCTCGGCATCGAGCGGATAATTTTAAACATTAAAAAAGAAAACGTTAAAATCCCCACCCCTTCTCCCCCCGCCGCCTTCATCGCCTATCTTGGCGACGCCGCCCAGGTTAACGCTTTAAAGCTCGCCGCCGATTTACGCCAGGCAGGCATCGGCGTCGTCAGCGCTGGAGGAGCCAAAAGCCTTAAAGCCCAGTTGCGGCAGGCAAATACCCTTGGAGTATGCTATACTATAATCATTGGGGAGGACGAAGTTAAAGCAGGGACGGCAACCCTGCGCAATATGTCCGACGCCACCCAGAAAACCGTCGCTTTAAATGAAGTTTTGAGCCACCTGAAATAAAAAAAACAGAGAATTTCCTCTCCCTTTCTCACTAAAACCCGATTACTTACCATAATATTGGATGCCAAATACAAAAGTTACTCTCAAACAGCCTCCGGGAAGCCCTTTTAAGCTTGACAAATCGAGATTTTGTGCTATAGTTGATATGAAGTGTACCTTGTGAAAGGTGCGCTGTTAATCTATTGTAATTAAGGAGGTGATGTGATGACGCGAACCCCATAAAAGGGAGATAGAGCTATATCGCTCTAACATCAGCTTCTAAGTCAAGGTACCTCTGCAGATAAATCATAACTTGGCGGAGGTATAACATAATCAAATCCTACTTACAAAAATTCTAAGGAGAAAAAATAAAGTCGATGAAAAAAATAACTAAAGCTTTCTTAGGAATCGCTTTCATCGTAGTGCTGCTCGGCTCAATGTTCGTAGCAGCCCCGGCTTCTGCTGGCGCCCAGTCTTTCACCTTCGCCGCTGAACCGAGCGATGCCAACGCGATTTGTGCCTACGGTGTAGAAATCTATGACGTAGCGGTTGCTAAATCCAATACCAACGTCATCTACATCGCTACTAGTGACGAGACTCTAAAGTCCACCGACCAGGGCCGCACGTGGTTTGAAATCCACACTGGTCCCGGTGGCACTACCACACCTGAAGAGTTAGTCGCTGTTGCGGATGATAACGCGGATGTCGTTGTCTACGCAACCAACGCCAACGGTGCCCTCGATTTACACGTCAGAATCTCCGTTAACGGCGGTCTTTCCTTCGTTGACCTCGGCGTTCCGAACAACCTTGCTGGGACGAACGCAGTCACCTCAATCAAAGACATTGACGTGTCCAGTGCCTTCACCGACCTCTACAGCAATACTTACCGCTACGTCGGCGTTGCTGGTATTGGTACCGTTGCTGGCGCAGACTTCTACTACTGCCAGTTCGGTCAATACACTGGCGTCCTGTGGACTGATGCTGTTGATGACAATGTCGCCTATCCCGGCGGTGTCTACTATAATGACGATGACTTTGCTTTTGTAGCCTGCAAATTCTCCCCGGCCTTCGGCGCTGACAACATTGTCTACCTGTTAAGCCAGGACGACAAAGCCGGTCCAGTTGTTACCGTTGAACTGCATGTGTTCAGCTTAAACCTCGGCTACTGGGATGAAGACATCACCGGCTTTGAGAAATACAATGCCGGCGCTAATGGCGGCACCTTAATCACCACGCTTACAACTACTGAAGATGTCTCTAAAGCCCAGATTGTTTTTGACCCCAACTTCTGCGGTGTTTACTACAGCCCCTATGCCAGGACCGCTTACTGCTCCGTAGCAGAAACCGGTACTGCTGATATGGGCGGCGTCTACAGAATCACCGAGAACCCCAGCGCTGTGCCTGGCGTCACCAATATGCTTGCTGTTATCACCCTTGGTGGCATCACCCACGCTTCTGTCTGGAGCATGGATGTTAACGCCGACGGCACCAAATGGGTCGCTGCTGTTCAAGGCATCCTTCCCGCAGGTGTAACGTATAACACCGTTTACGGCAACACTAACGTTGCCAACCTGCCCGTTAAGGGCATTGGCAGCGCCATCGGTGGTTATGAACTCAATACTGGTACCGGTCAACATGCCAAAATGACCATCGCCTACGCCGGTGCCAACGTCGTCTGCGCCAAAGCTGGTGCTGCCGGCGCATTCTCCCTCTCCACCGATAATGGTTACACATTCAACGACATCTCCCTGGTCAACACCTGGACGACACAGATTCAGGACAAGGCCATCTCGGCTGATGGCACCCTGCGCTATGTCGTATCCACTGGCGACTCCCTGGCTACCGCTACCGTTGGCAACGGGTGGGCCGATGTTGACAGTGATGACTTCACCTCCGTCTGGTACTGGGACGGCACCTACTGGGCGAGAGTCTTTGTACGCGGCGTTGCTGACACATTCATCATTCGCGCTTCTCCCGTCAGCTTCAGCACTGCCTACCTTGCTGACACCGCTGCTGGTGTCACTTACTCCGGTTACTTCTACTACACCTCCACCACCGGCAAAGCTGACTGGCGCTTCCGCCAGCGCTCCGGCGTTTCCATTGTGGACCTCGAAGTTGTTAACGACGCTGAACTTTACGTCGCTATCAGTGACGGCGCCACTGGTTACGTCTGCCCGCTGACCTACTCCGGTCTATACTACGCGTCAGCTCCTGTCATCCCCGTATTCGCTTCTGTCGCTGCTACCGATATTGCCAGCATTACCCTGGTTTCCGGCGATTCGGTTACCAACGCCTCGGTACTCGCCGGTTCTGTTGACGGCTTTGTTGCCTACACTTCTAACGGCGGCCAACTGCCCTCTGGGTGGGCCGCAATTCCCGCGCAGGTAGGCGGCGTTGCTTCTGTTAACACCTACGCCGCAGCTCAAAGCTGCGTTGCCGGCAGTGTCGTCTTCGCAGTTGAGCAAACTCCTGTCACCGCGGCCGCAGGCACTTCTGCCGCCCTGTACGCCTACACCATCGGCTCCATGGCTCCTGCCTGGTCCGTAGTCGCCTACACCAACGTTGCCGCCATTGGCGATGTTGCAATCAGCCGCGACGTTCTCATTTACGGCGGTTGCATCTACTACATCAGTGAGGACTTCACCAATACTACCCTAGCGCTTGGTCGCGCCTTCCTATCCGATGCTTATGTCGGCGTAATGATTGGTGTTCCTAACTGGATGTGGGGATTTGCCCCCTATCCGGCTGTTGGTACAGGCTCTGTCTGGGCTGCTACCCCCAACGTCCTCAAAGCCAGCCTGGATGCCAGCGGCACACCCGGACCCCAGATTTGGTTCATCAATACTGCCGCAGCTGCGAAATACGCTTTCGAAATGCAGTCATGGGGTCAATGGACTAACGCGACCATGTTCAACGTTATCTACACCGATGTACTAGCTGTCACCACTCCCACCCTCATCTCCCCGATTGACAAGTACATCGTCCAGGTTAACGACGAAACTGGTATTGCTTACGATGTAGCCTTCAGATGGTCTACTCCTATCCCCGGTATCCCTGCCACCTTCCAGATTGCTGCTGATACAGCTTTCACCGACGTCAGAGCATTCGTTACCACTGCTGCTGGTTTAGCAGTTGCCGGTCCGAACGCTCTTGTTGGTACTTTGGTAATCAACTGGCAACCCGGTGAAATCTACTACTGGAGAGTTAGAATCGTTGCCGGTCCGTTTACCTCCTTACCTTCTGAAGTACGCGAGATAGACGTTCAGGCTGCCGCTTACCCGGCACCCGAAATGCTCTACCCGGCCAACGGTGCTACCATTAACAGCAGCACCGTCAGCTTCTCCTGGTCACCGATGAGCGGTACCGCCACCGGCAGTGCCATCACCACCACCTACACTGTCTGGTTCGGCACTGACCCGAACTTCGCGGCTGGCTCTTATACCTCTTACAGTGTGACTAATACCACCGGCATGGTCCTCAACGACGTTGCCGACGGCACCTACTACTGGAGAGTCTGCACGCAGATTGCTCCTCTCACCAACTGGGGTGCCACTATGACGTTCGACGTTGACACCACTGTACCGCCCACCGAAACCGTGGTCGTTACCACTGGCGCCAACGCTGTCACGGTTAACCCCGGCGACACCGTCACTGTTGACCAGACCAGCCCCGCTTTCATCTGGGCTATCATCGTTATCGGTGCAGTCCTCGTGATCGCCATCATCGTCCTGATCTTCAGAACTCGCTCCAAGTAAGTTCTGATTAACAGACGACCTTCTTAGGAAG
>JAQTMM010000062.1 GCA_028714335.1 Dehalococcoidales bacterium | reverse complement strand
CGGCGGGACTTTATCACGGTAGCACATGAAGTTGCGCATCTGTAAGCGGACGGGTATCATGGTGTTTTTATTGTAGCACAGATAGCGGGTTACCTCACCTGTTTTTAGGACATAGATGATAATATCTGTTTTTTGTTTAAAGAGAAAATTTTAGTGAATTCAGCTACTGTTCGAATGAAGTGTTATGTCAAGCTATTTCTTTTTCGTCTCTAAGGTAGCTGGGGCCAAGGACGACGGTAAAGTGAATGATAGGCCTATCCACACGTTTGATGGTGAGGGGGCAATGCTCCATGCCGGCGGGGACGAATATCATCGAGCTTTTGGTGATGAGGTGCTTCTGCCCTGCCAGGTAGATTTCCACCTCGCCGTTGAGGTCGGAGGGGTTGCCGGGGTCGCCGCCGCAAAAGCCGATAATCTCATCATGCTCGTGAGTGTGGGGTTTATCATCAATGGTGCGGGAGGCTTTAAGATACCAGGAGATATTGAGGTTGTGGGCGCCGGGAACGACGTCTTTATCCAACCAGAGGACGCGTTTGGCGTACGTTTTATAGAAAGGAATGAGGTGTTTGCGGGATTCCGGCTCATGAAGCTCGGAAATAAAGTATTTATCGTAGGGAGGCTCGCCGTAGCGGATTTCGCGGGGCAGGTCGGTGATATATTCGCCGACAGTGACGGTGGTGAAGTGAAAAATGGGGCGGTCAACACGCAGGAGATTAAGGGGGCAGTGATTCATACCGGGCGGGACGAAGACAAGCGTGCTTTTGGTGATAAGGTGACGTTCGCCCTCGAGGAACATTTCAACCTCGCCGCCGAGGTCGGTGGGATTATCAGAGTCGCCGCTGATAAAGCCGATAATTTCAGCACAGTCGTGCGAGTGGGCGGGGGGTCCCTTGGGGAGAGCTTTAAGATACCAGGAGCAGTTCATCTGGAAAGTGCCGGGGATACTGCTTTTATCCAGCCAGAGGATGCGCTTGCCGAAGCTTTCATAGCGTTTGAGGTCTTCGGGGGTGAAGGGGCCTTTAAGCTCGTCGAGGATGTATTTGCTGGTTTTAAGTTCAGTCATTCTTCTGCTCCGCGGTGATAAGTTTATACTGGCCCTCGCGGACGATGGAGAAATGGAAAACGGGGCGGTTGAAGCGGTGGAGAATTAAGGGGCAGTGCTTCATGCCCGCCGGGGCGAAGAGGTAGGTGCTTTTAGTCATCAGGTATTTATCGTCTTCCATCCACATCTCAATTTCCGCGTCGAGGTCGTTGGGATTATTGAAGTCGCTGCTGATAAAGCCGATAAGCTCATCGCAGTTATGCGTATGCGGCACCGGGGCATGGTTCTTGGGACCCCAGTACCAGGAGGTATTCATCTGAAAAGCTTCCGGGAAGAGGCGGTTATCCATCCACAAAATACGGGTGGCGAAGGTTTTATATCCCTCAACGAATTCCGGGCCGAAGTTGGGCGCATCAAGCCTGGTGACGATGTGCTTGCTGTAATCGTAATCAGGGTCGTTGGGGGTGGAGGATTCTTTAGTTACCCAGTTCTTTTCCATGACAACGGAAAAATGCAAAATGGGCCGGTCAACGCGGCGGATATGAATCGGGCAGTGGCGCATACCGGCAGGAAGGAAGACCATAGCCGTACGGTTGATGATGTGTTTCTTGCCCCCTATCCACATCTCCACCTCGCCGTGGAGGTTATAGGGGTCCTCCGGGTCATTGCCGAAGAAACCCAAAATTTCATCGGTGTCATGGATATGGTCGCCCATGCTGGTTTCCAGCTTATCGAAGTACCAGGCGCAGTTCATCTGGAAAGCGCCCGGTACCATATCACCGTCTATCCACAAGATGCGTTTAGCGAAGGTGTTATAGCGTTTGGACATCTCTGGGGGAAAGGGGTCTTTAAGGGTCTGGACAACGTACTGGCTGGTGTTGGACATAGTAACAGCTCCTAATTTTTTTTGGGGTGACTTTATTATATTAACACATCAAGCTTTGGCGCGGATAATGCTGTCCTTAACGTACTTGGTGGTGCCGGAAACCGCGAGGAACAACATAGGGCGCTCCACTTTAACAACGCGCAGGGGGCAGTGTCGCAAACCTTTGGGGATGTAAATCAGGCAGCTTTTATTAACCAGGTACTTTTCATCATCCATCCACATCTCCACCTCACCATAAAGCTCGGTGGGGTTTTGAGGGTCACCGCCGATAAAGCCGATAGTTTCATCAAAGTCGTGGACGTGGGAGGGCGTGCCTTCATCATCAGTGGCTTTCCAATACCAGGATAAAATGATGCTGGAAGCGCCGGCCATAATCTCGTCCTCCAGCCAGAGGATGCGGGTAGCGCGCTGGTTATAGACGGGCTGCCTTTCGGCAACGTCAGCGGGGAGTTTAAGGTCGGTCAGGATATATTTTTCGTATTTACGTTGGGACATAGAGCCACCTCTCTTTTTTCGGTATTCTAACAACAATGGGTAACGGGCGCAAGTTTTGGGGGGTGGTTGACGTGTTACCGAGACTGCAATTACAATTGAATTGATATGTTTGAAGCATTAACAGAAAAGTTGAATGCCGTCTTTAAGGCGTTAAGCGGGCGAGGCAAGCTCTCGGAGAAAGACATTGACGAGGCGATGCGGCAGGTGCGGCTGGCGCTTTTGGAAGCGGACGTCAACTTTAAGGTAGTCAAGGACTTTACCGCCCGCGTCAAGGAGCGTTCCCTCGGCAAAGAGGTGATGGAGAGCCTGACACCGGGGCAGCAGATAGTCAAAATCGTCAACGAGGAATTGATAAATACTCTCGGGGACGGGACGGCAAGCAAGTTGGCTACAGCGCCGCAACCACCCGCTGTCATTATGATGGTAGGCCTGCAAGGCTCGGGTAAGACCACCACCGCCGCTAAACTAGCCCTCCTCTTAAAGCACCAGGGGCATAAACCGATGCTGGTTGCCGCCGACAACCGGCGTCCCGCCGCCATTGAGCAGCTGGTAACACTGGGCAAACAACTGGACGTAACGGTATTCGCGGAAGACCCCAAAACATCGTCGAAGGACATCTGTATTCATGCCATGTCCAACGCCAAGAAAATCGCCGCCACACACGTCATCGTGGACACGGCGGGCCGGCTGCACATCGACCATGAGTTGATGAAAGAACTGGAGGACGTCAAGAAAGTCCTAAAGCCCCACGAGGTGCTGCTGGTGGTGGACGCCATGACAGGCCAGGACGCGGTAAAGGTGGCGGAGGAATTCCATGCCAAGGTGGACGTAACAGGACTGGTAATGACCAAGATGGACGGGGACGCTCGGGGCGGGGCGGCGTTATCAATCAGGTGGGTCAGCGGGGTACCGATAAAATTCATCGGGATCGGGGAAAAGGTGGAGGCGCTAGAGCCCTTCTACCCCGACAGACTGGCCTCACGGATACTGGGGATGGGGGACGTACTGACGTTCATCGAGAAGGCGGAAAAGACCCTCGACGAAAAGAAGGCGCTGGAGCTGCAAAAGAAAATAAAGAAAAACGCCTTCACGCTGGAGGACCTGCTGGAACAGTTAAAGTCGATTAAAAAGATGGGGTCAATCGGGCAGTTAACAGAAATGATACCGGGCATGTCAAGAATGTCCGCGCAGATATCGGAAGAAGAACAGGAAGCGCAGCTAAAGCGCGCCGAGGCGATTATCCAGTCCATGACGCCGGAGGAAAGAGCCAATCCGCAGATAATCGGGGGGAGCCGACGCAAACGCATCGCGCGGGGCTCTGGTACGCACACTCACGACATCAACCAGCTGTTGAATCAATTCGCCCAGATGCAGAAGATGATGAAGATGGGCGCCGCGGGCAAACTCCCCAAGAACATGATGGGAATGTTCGGGAAGTAGCTAGTTACTAGTTTTTAGGCGGGGGGAGAAGGCTGGGGTCCTCCTGTTATTGCGTTTTCCGTCGGTTTTTGTTTTTCCAGATTCATCAGCGACTTACTAAAGAAAGCTAAAAACGTGATAACTATAAATGCGATGCCGCAGATGATATATATCCACTCAACCCCTATGGCGTCGGCTAACGGGCCGGCAACAGCCAAACCCACAGGCAGCGTCACTCCGCTGATGGAATTAATCAGGGAAAAGACCCTCCCCTGCATGTCTTTATCAACGACGGAGTTCATCAACGCCAGGAAAGGCGCGTCTACCAGAGATATCCCTACGCCGCAGAAAAGCGCTGCCACTAAAATCCAGTAGAACGTACCCTCGGACGTAAAGCCAAAAGCGATTTGTGTAATACCTATCAGTATAAAACCCATCAGTATCATATAAATCCGCTTTTTAATCCCGCCGACTACGCCCAACAGGAAGCCGGTGGCGATAGTGCCGACGCCGAAGGCGGAGTTAAGCCAGCCGAGCTTCATAACCTCGCCGCCGAGGTTGTTATTCACCAGTATGGGGAAGAGGGAAATGGCGGGGGCGGTAAAGAAACCAAGGAGCATAAACAGCCACATCAGCATCATCAAACCGCGGCGGGCGATAAGGTAACGGAAGCCCTGCATCATGTCGCCGATGATGGAGGACTTCTCTTTAAGCGTGGTGTGTTCGGGCTGGGGGATGATGAGGGGTAAAATAAAACCGATACCAATAGCGGCGGTGCCGATGTCCACCGCCAGAACGCCCTGCATCGGGAGCAGTTCCATCAGTAAAGCGCCCAAAGGCGGGGAGGCTATACCGACGACACCCTGCAGCATCTGGTTCAAGCCGGCGGCGCGGGTCAAATGCTTTGGCGGCACCACGGTTGCCACCGAAGCCAAAAAGGCGGGGAAGTGGAAAGCCTGTCCGATAGCGCGCAGAGCCATCGCCACATAGATGTGCCATATCTGGATTGACTTGGTGAGGAAAAGAATCACCAGCACCAACGTCACCAGGGCAATAGCGAGGTCGGAAAATATTAAAATCTTTTTACGATTCCAGCGGTCAACCAGCGGCCCGATTAAGGGACCGAGGAGGATTTGGGGGATAAGCGCCACCATCATCGCCGTGGCAAGCACAGTGGCAGAGCCGGTCTCACGGGTAAGATACCACGCCAAAGCAAACTCCACGACAACGGTGCCGATAAGCGACACCGCCTGGCTGAACCACATTACAAAGAAGGTTCTAATTTTTTGCCTCCTTAACAATAAAAAAGAAGGGGCTTTTGGTGCCCCTTCTACAAAAATATCTAATAATATCCCCTGGTTTTAACTACAAAAGAGCACTCCTTTGCCGGGCGCGAAATCCTATTATGAGTTTCATGGTTTTTGTATTATAACACAGCCTCCAGATGATGTATAGAAGTTTTGGTTGAAAATTTCCGTTAGGTTATTTTACTCAATTTTGCCATGCCGGTAGTCCTGATATCACCGATGGTAGGTTCGCCCTTTAAGCCCAGGTTGGAAACGCCGCCGAGACGGGCGTCCAGCCGACCGTTGACCTGCGCTTTGCAGTTGCTTGCACCGTTCAGCCTGATGGCGGCTTCTTTAACAGCAAAATCCTCCAGTTCCAGGGTACAGGCGCCGTTTACGTCAACAATCAGGTTTTGCGCCGAGCCTTTAGCCTCGACGGTGCAAGCGCCGCGGACACGAATATCGGTTTTTACAGCCTGCAGGTCAATTAAGACCCGGCTGGCTCCGTCCATCTCCAGGGAGAAATCCTCTTTAGATTTAAAGCCGATGACTTCGCCCTGCACGGCGCCGGTAAGCCTCAATTCTTTGATAACAGGCATGGTGATTGTAATCCTGGGCCGGGTATGACGGAACATCCAACTGATGTGATGGCTGTGGTGAACTTTCAGCTTATCGCCGTCCTGATGAATATCGACATTTTTCATGAAGCCTTCATCGGTATCCAGCTTTACGCTAAAGTCATTCGACTGCATGATTTTGAAATCGAAGGTGTTGCTGATTTCGATTTTAGAAAACTTGCTGTGTTCCATTTCTTTAATTGCCATTGTGATACTCCTTTGTTCTTACTTTGATATTTATTTTAATTTTTATAATAATTTCATATTTGATTTTCAAATCAATTCTAAAGCATTATAGGCGATTTGTCAAGGGGTTTTGAAAGAAAATTAAAAAACCGCTCCTCCCCTGGCCAGATTCCGGCTTGTCGGACCGGAAAACCGGGGGAGGAGCGTTAACGAGGAGAAAAGGCTATTAATTTATTAGGCGGTATCTTGAGCGGGGGGTTGTTCTGTTTTGAGTTTTTCTACATTCATCAACGGTTTGGCAACCAAAGCCAGCAACAAAATGACAAACCACGCTGCGCTGGCAATGAAGTAAAGCCAGCGGATATCATAGGCGTCCACCAGCGGGCCGGCAATTAACAGTCCGATGGGCATCGCCAAAGTAACGACAGAACCATGTATAGCAAAAACGCGCCCCTGGATATCTTTGGCGACGACAGAATTCATGATTGCCGTCAGGGACGCGGCAATAAAGGTGTTGCCGATGCCCATGATAATCATGGCGGGGACGGTGGTGGAATAGAAAATATCCACCGACGTCAGCCCAATGCCGACACTGCAGGGTATCATGATGGCGAAACCGAAAACCGCGGTGTGGATACGCTTTTTAAAGCCGCCCCAGGAACTCATTATCAAGCCGCCCAAAATGCCACCGATGCCCATAGAAGTGCCTACCCAGCCGAGCATGATAACGTTGCCCTCAAGGTGAGTCTTTACCATAATCGGGAAAAGGGCACTCGCCGGCACGGCAAAGAAAACCAGCAAGGTCACCAGCCCGATAAGCATCGCCAGGCCGGGGCGCGCCCAGATATAGGCAAAGCCCTGCTTCAAATCGGCGAAGTAATTGGGCCTTTCGGTCAGGGTGGTGCGCGGCGGCTGTGGAATCGTCAAGGGAAGGAGGCAGCCAACGGCGATGACAGCCGTGAAGACATCGATGGACAGTACCCACTGCATATCCAATGCTTCCATACAAAAAGCACCAGCGAGCGGGGCGACTATCTTAATGGCGCTCTGGAGCATCTGGAAAAGCCCGTTGGCGCGCACTAAATCCTTTTCCTGCACAATCACGGGAATGGCGGCGCTTAAAGCAGGATTCTGGAAAACATCGCCGATAGACCGGCCGGCCATTATCAGGTAAATGTGCCAGATCTCGATATTACCGGTATAAAACAAGACAACCAGCACGGCGGTCAATGCCGCGGTAAAAAGGTCGGCGTAAATCATGATATGTTTACGGCTCAAGCGGTCAATAAGGGGACCGACGAAGGGGCCGAGGACAACATAGGGAATGATGCCGACGATTAAAGCGGTGGAAAGAACGGTGGCCGAGCCGGTTTCCCGCGCCAGATACCACGCCAAGGCAAACTGCACTACGGCGCTGCCGAATAGCGAAGCCGCCTGGCTGGACCAGAGGATAAAAAATTTCTTCAATAAAAAGTACCCTTTACGTTAGTTTTGGAATATTACTTTTTTGGGCGGGGCGGGGTGGCGAAAACGCCGGTCAACATAGCAGCGCAGGCCTGGTTATAGGCATCAACGTCAACATTGGGGTCAAGCATTTTATGAATAGCGGCACCGAATATCATGCCCCCGATTACGCGGGCAACGGACAAGGGGTCGAGTTTTTTGTTAATCAGGCCTTTTTGCTGGTTTTGTTTGATTATCTCGATGATAACATTATGCATCAGGTCGTGAGACCCGGTCACCGCCTTATGGATATCTTTATTACGCGTGGCTTCCGCATAAAAATCCAACGTTATATTAAAGTATTTATTGTTTTTGTCTTCCCTAACGCGCGATAGCCAGAACTCGAGACACTTAGCCAGCGTATCGGGCTGGTTTTGAGTAAGGAAAGGCATTACCGAAGCAATCGACCAGTCAGTATTTTTTTGCATGGTGGAAATGATTATTTCTTCCTTGCTGGAGAAATAGTTATAAACGGCACCGGGGCTTAACTTAGTGGCTTCATAGATATCCTGCATGGTGGTGTTGTGAAAGCCTTTGGCTTCAAAACATTGATACGCCGCTTGAATAATCTCGTCGCGGCGGGCGTCCAGATAGGCTTGGGGAACTTTAGGCGACATGACTGCCTCCTATAAATAGATTGTGTAGTCTATTTATAGACCATGCAGTCTATTTTGTCAAGAGGACAGATGAAAATTTACAATAAAAAAGGCGGGTCAAGAGACCCGCCTTATAGCGCTACAGGGTTAATGTTACTCCAAATAGTCCTTGAGTTTGCGGGAGCGGGAGGGGTGGCGGAGTTTGCGCAGGGCTTTAGCTTCTATCTGGCGGATGCGCTCGCGGGTGACGTTGAACTCCACCCCTACTTCTTCTAAAGTGCGGGAGCGGCCGTCCTCCAGCCCAAAGCGCAGTTCCAACACCCTCTTCTCGCGGGGGGTTAGGGTGGTGAGGACGTCCTCGATTTGCTCCTTGAGGAGCTGTTTGGAGGCGATATCCACCGGCGGCAAGGCATTGCGGTCTTCAATGGAGTTGCCGAGGGGGCTGTCCTCTTCCTCGCCGATGGGGGACTCTAAAGATATGGGGAGCTGGGAGACCTTAACGATTTCACGCACCTTATCAGAGGTGACTTCCATCTCTTTGGCGATTTCTCGGGAGGTTGGCTCGCGGCCGTACTCCTGCGCCAGCCGTCGGCTAATGCGGAGGAGGCGATTGATGGTTTCCACCATGTGGACGGGGATGCGGATAGTGCGCGCCTGGTCGGCGATGGCGCGTGTCAAAGCCTGGCGTATCCACCAGGTGGCGTAGGTGCTGAATTTGTAGCCCTTGCGGTAATCGAATTTTTCCACGGCGCGCATCAGTCCGATATTGCCCTCCTGAATAAGGTCGAGGAGGGACATACCGCGGCCGATATGCTTTTTGGCGACGCTAACGACGAGGCGCAGGTTGGCTTCGATTAAATGCCTTTCCGCCTTTTTACCCTCGCGCATAACGTCGTTGATATAGTTCATGTAATGTCTTTCCCGCGAGTGGATAGAACGGGTGAACTTGGTGTTGTTCAGCAGCTTGTGAATGTCGTTGGTTTTGGTGTTGCCGTCAACCAGAGCGCGGGTTTCTTCCGGGAGGAGACGGCTGGCCATGGAAAGATGGACAAGCAGGTCCTCAATTTCCGGGATTGGTTTGTTGAGTTTGGCGGCAATGTCGTGGATTATCTGGGGGTCAACAGAGTTATCAACAATAACCTGGAATTTAGGGTCGTAAACGCCCTTGGCAAAATTCCTGGTCTTGTGCAAGCCGAGTTTATCCTGCAACTGACTAATCAACTGGGCGCACTGCCCGAGGTCATACAGGATGGTTATAATAATATCCGAGGCGGTGGGCTGGCGGCCGTTCTGGCGGGTATATTCCTGCCGGATAGCGTTAACGTATTTGCCTTCCTCCATGTGCTTGGCCAGCGTTTTTTCGTCCTCGGCAGTGAGAAGGTGGACACGGCCTATCTCGTGGAGGTAAATGCGTACCGGGTCGTCGGTGATATCCTGTTCAGCAACATCATCAGCAGGCAGGTCCATATCAAGGTCAAGTTCATCGTCGTCTTTGCCCTTAGACCAGAAATCG
Organism: Dehalococcoidales bacterium; assembly: GCA_028714335.1. Lineage (GTDB taxonomy): Bacteria > Chloroflexota > Dehalococcoidia > Dehalococcoidales > RBG-16-60-22 > RBG-13-51-18. The sequence continues at coordinate 232 of JAQTMM010000062.1, read as the reverse complement.
TCACCTTCCGGAATATCTTCATCTTCAGAATCATCATCAGACTCGATATTCCCGCTATACATCACTTTTTCTTTTTCATTGGAGTCCGAGATATCGGGGTTCTCGATTTCCTGTACGTTATCATCACTGCGGAGAGAATCCATTTCGTCTTTCTTTTTAGCCATCAGCTATCTCCTTAATTTCCCATAGGAAGACTGGCGTTTTTTAACTCTGTCAGCGTCCAGCTCTTTTA
>JAQTMM010000061.1 GCA_028714335.1 Dehalococcoidales bacterium | reverse complement strand
GCCAGCAGCTTTTTGGCTGTCTTGGCTTTAAAATCAAAATCGTGAATACCTATCTTGGGTCGCAGGCGGATTTCTCTTAATAGGGTAACCTTCTGACTCTTCTTGGCCTGCTGCTCTTTTTTATGCTGTTCGTACTTGAATTTACCGTAATCAAGCAGGCGGCAGACAGGAGGCACCGATGTCGGTGCTACCTCGACGAGGTCAAGGTTGCTCTTCTTGGCTAACTCTCTTGCCTGCAATACTGGCATCACGCCGAGCTGTTCGCCTTTTTCTCCTACCAGGCGGACTTCTCTGGACATGATTCGTTCGTTGACGCGTAATTGCTTAATTATCTAACTATTAAACCTCCTCCGTTTTTACGGTTGGCTTACGAACAAAACTATATCATATTATGTCGGGGAAATCAACTCTCTTGAAGCTGTTTGCCGGTGGGATATCCTAGCTTATTGTCTTCTTGGCGATTTCTTCCGTTAGCATTTCAATAAAGCTGGATAAAGGTTGGGCGGGCAGCTGCTCGTTGTTGCGCTTACGGACGGATACGGTGTTATCCGCCGCCTCTTTATCCCCGATGACTGCCATATAGGGGATTTTTTCCATTTGCGCCTGGCGGATTTTCTGGTTCATCCGCTCCGAGCGGTCATCTATTTCTGCCCGGATGCCGTGGGATTTCATTTCTTCGGCCACTTTCATGGCATGTTCATTGTGTCTATCGGATATCGGTATAATCTTAACCTGCACCGGCGATAGCCAGAGCGGAAATGCCCCGGCGTAATGCTCGATGAGGAAGGCCATTGTCCTCTCGATAGCCCCGATTGACGAGCGATGGATAACTATCGGTTCTTTTTCCTGGCCGTCGCTGTCAATGTAAGTCAGACTAAACCGCTTCGGGCCCACAAAATCGTATTGCGTCGTAAATGCCGTCTCTTCTTTGCCCAAGACGTTTTTCATCTGGATGTCAATTTTGGGGCCGTAAAAAGCGGCTTCATTCTCGGCTTCAAAGAAAACCGCCTTGCGGTTTGTAAGTACACTCCTCAACACGTTTTCGGCATAATCCCAGGCGGCATCGTCCTTAAAGTATTTTTTAGTGTCTTTCCGGTCGCCCAATGATAACCGGTAACGGTAGTCTTCGCCCTTCTTCAGACCGAGCATACCGGTTATGTACTCTATCAAATCGAGTGCGCCGTTAATTTCATCCACGGCTTGTTCTTTGGTGCAAATAATGTGTCCGTCAGCCAGACAGAATAATCTTACCCTTGACAGCCCTGTCAATTCCCCCGATTTCTCGTAACGGTACTGTTTGGCTAATTCTGCTATTCTGAAAGGCAACTCACGGTATGAGCGTGGTTTGCTGGCATAATACTGGTAATGGTGCGGGCAGGTCATCGGGCGCAGTATCAGCTCTTCCTCGTCCACCTTCATCACGGGATACATTGTGTCTTTATAATAAGGGTAGTGACCCGACATTTTATACAGTGCCACGTTGGCGATATCCGGGGTGTAAACATGTTTGTAGCCGCGTTTTAGTTCCTCGTCCACCACAAAGCGTTCCAGTTCGCGCCGGATGACGGAGCCTTTTTCTGTATAAAGCGGCAACCCCTTCCCCACGAGTTCCGTGAAAATAAAAAGGTCCAGGTCTTTGCCGATTTTGCGGTGGTCTCTTTTCTTAATTTCTTCTTGCCATGCCTGGTAGTCATCCAGTTCTTTCTGGGTGTTAAAAGCCAGCCCGTAAATACGCTGGAGCATTTTGTTATGCTCGTCCCCCCGCCAGTACGCCCCCGCGATGCTGGTCAGCTTAAATGCTTTAACCTCGCCGGTGGACTTAACGTGCGGGCCCTTACATAAGTCGATAAATTTGCCTTGTTCGTAAATGCCCACTTTATCATCTGGCAGTTCCTCGATTAGTTCGAGTTTATACGGCTGGCTGGCGAAAAGCTTTTTCGCCTCGTCTTTAGAAATTTCACTGTGTTTAAAGGGCAGGTTGGCTTTAACGATTTCGCCCATCTTTTTCTCGATGACGGGCAGGTCGTCCGGCGTTAACGTTCGCGGTAAATCGAAGTCGTAATAAAATCCATCCTCGATAGCCGGCCCGATGGCGAATTTAGCATCCGGGAAAATAGACAACATGGCTTCCGCCATCACATGTGACGCCGAATGCCGCATTATCTCTAATTCTTGCTCTTGACTCATAGACTAATTATAGCAACGTTCAAATATACGTGCAATTGGACTGTGGCAAATAAAAACGGACGGCGCCAAAAGCGCCGCCCGTTATAACTCTTAATTACTATATACTAGGGCAGTCTCCACTTCGCCCATTTACCGCCATCCTTTTCCTTGGCGTAGGCTTTCTTTGGCGTAACGCCCCGCGTGATTAGCGCCGCAAAAACCGCTTTAGTGATATCCCCCGCGATGAATGGTAGCGCGCCCATCGCCATCAATTGCCCGAATTCTACGGGTGTGCCTTTAACGTTGGTCAGCCATAGATTCAGCTGTAAAAGCCCGGGTCCGTAAATTAGGATAAAGTTGGCAAAGAGCATCAGCCCGAACATGGCAAAGAAGCTCCGTGACCTGACGAATCTATCGGTGAAATAACCCAGGAACAGCGCCGCAAAAATGAACCCGACAATGTAACCGCCGGTGGGTCCCGCCAGATACGCTATGCCGCCCTGCCATCCCTGGAACCAGGGTATCCCCGCCGCCCCCAGCCCGGCGTATAAAGCCATACTGATGCCGCCCCACCATGTCCCCAGCGCGATGCCGGCAAAAAGCGCCCCGAAGGTCTGGCCCGTTAAAGGCACAGGACTCCACGGCAGGTAGAAACGTAACTGCGCCAGCAGCCCGGTCAGAATCGCTATCCCGACGGCCAGCGCCAGTTTCTTGGGGATGCTTAGTTCATAACGCCACTTGAAAACGTTATATTTCGCCTCGTTGATTCGTGCTCCTAATGTCATATATCCTCCTGGTTGCAGTTTGACTATATAGTATTACACCTGGTTACAAAAAAGAGGGAGTTCATTAGTGGCATTTACTTGGTCGGTTTTTCCGTGCCGAGCAGGGCTATCTCTATCTTGTGGCCGCACTTGGCACAGGTGATATTTAAAGTTACCGGCTGATTCATGACGCGCTCGGCAACGGCAGATACCATGGAATCTATACTATCTAAACGGGAGTCTAGCAAATCGAGGTGCTGTTCCAGCTTTTCGAGTTTATCCGGTTGTGCCTCATTTCCTTTGGCCAAGACTAAATCCTCTCAATTATCTAGTTAGCCACATTATATGTCCTAAGGGTGAATTAGTCAAAGACATATGTTGATTTCCTTAACCTCGGAGCGTATAATCCTTAACACACACTAATAAGGAGGCGGTATATGGCTGAAAAAGAAGTCGGTAAAGTCAGCGATTTCTTTGCCCATGTCGTCGTCGCCGGCATTGATATGAAAGGTTCGCTTAAGGTTGGGGACAAGATTCACATCAAGGGCCATACCACGGATATCGAGATGGACGTTACCTCAATGCAGATTGAAAACAAAAACGTCACCGCGGCCAAGAAAGGTCAGTCCGTCGGTATCAAAGTTCCCGAACGCGTCCGCCCCGGTGACATTATTTACAAAGTTTCCTGATAGTAAAACTACTTCAAGCCCTTAACCAGGTTCGCCATCTCGATGGCGCTTACCGCCGCATCGAAGCCCTTGTTGCCGTCCTTGGTGCCGGAGCGTTCGATTGCCTGCTCCAGCGTATCGGTGGTGATAACGCCAAAGATAACCGGCACGCCGGTCTTTAAGCCAACGTTGGCGACGCCCTTGGCGACCTCCGCTGCGATATAGTCGAAGTGCGGCGTTCCGCCCCTGATTACCGCCCCAAGGCAGATAACGGCGTCGTACTTTTTGCTCTCCGCCATCTTCTGGGCGATGAGGGGAATCTCGAATGAGCCGGGTGTCCAGGCTACCTCAACGTCCGTTTCCGCCACGCCGTGGCGGTTTAAAGCGTCCTTGGCGCCGTCCAGCAGCTTGGAGCTGAAAAACTCATTAAAACGTGAAACAATAATCCCGAATTTTAGTCCCTTGCCTATCAGGTTTCCTTCATATGTTTTACTCATCATTGTCTCCTTAGTTTGATTTATCATTATCGGCATCTAAAATAGTCAGTAGATGCCCCATCTTTTTCTGTTTAGTCTGCAGGTAGCGGCGGTTGTGCGGATTGGGTTCGGCGGTCAGCGGCAGCTGCTCCACAATTTTTAATCCGTAGCTCGCCAGCCCCGTTCCCTTTTTAGGATTGTTGGTCATCAGCTTCATGTTGCGGATGCCCAGGTCGGCGATTATCTGGGCTCCCACGCCGTAATCCCGCTCGTCTTCTTTAAAGCCTAGAGCCAGATTGGCTTCCACGGTGTCCATGCCTTTGTCCTGTAAAGCGTAGGCTTTAATCTTGTTGTGAAGGCCGATGCCCCGCCCTTCCTGACGCATGTAGAGTAGTACCCCGCGACCCTCGTCCGCGATGCGCTGCAGCGCCATTTCCAGCTGTTCTACGCAGTCGCAGCGCAGGCTGTGGAAGACGTCGCCGGTCAGGCACTGGCTGTGCACTCTCACCAGCACCGGTTCCTCGGTGTTGACGTCGCCCATGACCAGCGCCACGTGTTCATTGGGGTCGGTGTTACTTTTATAGGCGTATATCGTAAAGTTGCCGTACTTGGTGGGCAGTTTGGCTTCCGATACTTTGGTGACCAGTCTTTCGTGGCGGTAGCGGTACTTTATCAGGTCGGCTACGCTGATGATTTTCAGTCCGTGTTTTTTAGCGAATACTACCAGTTGCGGCATTCGTGACATCGTGCCGTCGTCATTCATAATTTCACAGAGGACGCCGGCGGGCTGCAACCCGGCTAATCTCGCAAGGTCAACGGTGGCTTCGGTCTGCCCCTGGCGTACCAGCACGCCGCCTTCGCGGGCGCGCAGGGGGAAAAGGTGCCCCGGCATCAAAATATCTTCCGGTTTAGTCTTGGGGTCAACCATTACCCTCACCGTTTGCGCTCTGTCCGCCGCCGATATCCCGGTTGTTGTGCCTTCCCTGGCTTCCACCGGCATGGTGAACGGCGTCCCGAACTTTGAGGTATTGTTGCTGGAAATCATCGGTACACGCAGGGCGTCGAGCCTTTCGCCGGTCATTGGCATACAGATTAGCCCGCGCCCGTATTTAGCCATAAAGTTGATGGATTCCGCGGTGACCTTTTCCGCGGCGATGACGAGGTCGCCCTCGTTCTCCCTGTCTTCGTCGTCCACCACGATGACGAACTTGCCTTTTTTAATATCTTCAATTGCTTCCGGTATTGTTGATAATGCCATTTTATACTCCCTAGTTAACCATGAATCCGTGTTCTTTTAAAAAGTCGGCGGTGATGCCGCTATCGGACCTCTTTTGCAGTTCGGCGACGTACTTGCCAATGATGTCCACTTCCAGGTTCACAACGTCGCCGGGTTGGCGATAGGCTAGTAACGTGTGTTCCCGTGTGTATCCGACGATTGATACCCCGAAGGTGTCTTTATCTTTAGTGGTGATGGTGAGGCTCGTGCCGTCCACCGCAATAAAACCCTTGGGCACGATGTAACGCATTACTTCGGGCTCGGCGCGGAAACGCATCAGGATTGCCTCCCCCTCTTTAGTCACCTGCACCACCGTTCCCGTATCGTCAATATGCCCCTGCACTATGTGCCCCCCGAATTCCCCGTTGAGCTTTAGGGGCCTTTCAAGGTTCACCTTGTCACCGGGGTGGAGCAACCCCAGATTGGTGCGCTTTAACGTCTCCGGCATAACGTCTACGGAAAAGGTCTTATCATCGAAGGCGGTCACGGTAACACAAACGCCATTGACGGCGATGCTCGCGCCCAACTGCAGGCCCTGGAGCGTTAACTGCGCCCCCACCGCCATTTTCCCCGCTCCGATGGAGACAATACTGCCTACTTCTTCTACTATTCCGGTAAACATGTCAGTACCTTTGAGGATTTTCCAGTGTTGCTACTATTTTAACACTTGTCATAAGAAAGGCGCAATAAATACAATAAGGGCGGCTTTTTTTAGCCGCCCTCAATATCATTTGCTGGTTGCTTAGTTGCTCTGCCTGCCCCCGACGCCTTTAGCCGTCCGGGCGCCTTTCTTTTCCGGTTCTTTGGGGCGCAGGCTGCGGGTGGCTTTACCGGCGCGCCACATCTCGGAGTTGTGCATCTCGGCGAGCTCTTTGCCGAGGACTTCTTTGTAATCCGCCCCGCCGACGCTCTGGATGACGCGCTTTGTTTCCGCCCCGCTCGCCACCCGTTTGTATAGCTCTTTAAAGACGGGCATGACGGCTTTCTTGAACTTGGGTTTCCAATCGAGCGCGCCCCGTTGCGCCGTGGCCGAGCAGTTGGAGTACATCCAGTCCATGCCGTTTTCCGCCACGAGCTTAATCAGGCTTTCGGTCAGCTCCTCGACGGTTTCATTGAAGGCTTCGGAAGGGGAGTGCCCGTGCGCTCTAAGGGTGTCGTACTGGGCTTCCATAATCCCCGCCAGCGCGCCCATCAATACCCCCCGCTCCCCGACTAAATCGCTGAAGACTTCTTTTTCAAAGGTGGTGGGGAAGAGGTAGCCGGACCCGACGGCAATGCCTACCGCCAGGCAGCGCTCTTTGGCGCGTTTGGTGGCGTCCTGGAAGACGGCGTAGCTGGAGTTGATGCCCGCGCCGCTTAAGAAGTTGCGCCTTAGGCTTGTGCCGCTGCCCTTGGGGGCGACCATGATAACGTCCACGTCTTTGGGGGGGATAATGCCCGTCTGGTCTTTATAGACGATGCTGAAGCCGTGAGAGAAGTAGAGGGCTTTGCCCTTAGTCAGGTGCTTTTTGATGTTGGGCCAAACGAGGCGCTGGGCGGCATCGCTGACGAGCATCTCGATAATCGTGCCGCGCTTGCAGGCTTCCTCAATCTCAAAGAGGGTTTTGCCGGGTTTCCAGCCATCCTTGACGGCGCGGTTCCAGTCCGGCATGAACGCTTTGGACTGGCCGACGATGACGTTGAAGCCGTTGTCCTTCATGTTGAGCGACTGGCCGGGCCCCTGGACGCCGTAGCCGATGACCGCGATGGTTTCATTCTTTAAGACCTTGCGGGCTTTAGCCATGGAGAACTCGGAGCGCATGACGACTTCTTCTTTGGTGCCGCCGAAATCAATACGAGCCATAATATACCTCCCAAAACGTGAAAAACTATATTTAGAGTATAGCTTTTGGGGAGGTACTAAAGCAAGGGAGGGGGTGAAATAAAAAGCACTAATTAGCCCAATATAAATTTATTATCTTTTGTATTTTACGTAATTCAACTTCTAGGTTATTATTTTCTTCTTCTAATACTTGCTTTTTCTCTGATATTGATTTTTGTTTAAGTTTATATTCGTTATTTATAAAAGGTCGGGATGCTAAATATGCGATCAAGGCAACTACAAGAAAAACTATCATTGGAAACATAAATATTTGAAGAAATTCATTCGAAACAATTTTCCATTTACCAAAAATAGTACCAAATAGTATTAAAAGAAAGGTCAAGCCAGCACTGGGACAACCGAATCCGAAAACATAGCCACCTGAACTTTCCTTATCTATATTTGTAGAAGATATACTAAAACCGATGATTAATTTTTGATTTGATTCCAACTTCTTGTAATATAAATCTATTGAATTATCAAGGTATTTTTTTAATTGTTGTTTAATATCATTACACGCCTTTTTTGCTTCGAGTATTTCGTAATAATGCCCTTTATTAATTAGGCTTTTTGCTAGAATTAAATTTTCCTCAATATTTTTCTCTATTTCAACATCAGTAGTCCAATTAAAGTTGGTTTCAGTTCGTATCAATATACATTGTTCATATAACTCTTGCACTCTTTTTGTTTCTTCTATGACGATCTGGTTAAGCAGGTTTTTTACTTGAGCCCTAATGGGATTCAGTCTAGGATCATTTTGGGCTTCAATAAAAAAACGGTTATCAGATTGTATTGCTCTTTTGAGAGAAGAAAGAGCTTCATTTAAAGACCCGCTAATAGACATAATTTGCTTAATCTCCCAGACTATGTCGTTTACATTAATGTTTATTCTTTATAATGTCAGCAATACAACTTGCAAGTTCATATTGAGCTGTTGGATAACTTGGGTCAACTAGTGTTGCTTTTCTTGCGTAATCTATCGCATTTTCTTTTTTACCCAAACAACGATATGCTCGTGATAATAATAAACACGCATCTTTTTTATATTCATCTGTTCTAGAATAATCTAAAGCAGCTTTAAAACATTCCTTGGCTTTTCTCAAATTATTAGCTTGAACAAATACATGCCCCAATGTAACGAGGATCCTATAGTCTACAGGGTTGAGTTCCCGGGCTTCAAGTAATATCTTTTTAGCATCTGGCAATCTTTTATTCTTGAAACTATCAATACCCATCTCATATAACTCATTAGCCTGTGTTGCGCGAGGACTTTCTAATATATTACGTATCCCTGTCAACAATTCTATATTTTTTTCTAACCGCCATGTTGTTTCTGAATGAGTCCAATTGAGGAAGCTATGTAATTCCTTAATTGAATACTGTACTTCATTTATCCCATTTTTAATCTCTGTTAGTTTTCTAATAGTGTTTTTATTTGTTCTTTCAATGGCATCTACTATGTCCGAACTTGCTTCTTCAACTGTTGAAGTTAATTCATCTACTGAAGAACCAACTTCGTCGGTAGACATTTTGACGCACTCGAAGGCGGAATGATTACCCAAACAATAATAACAAAAAGCCATTACTATATCTCTGTTTATTACTTTAGTACGCTTTCTATTATAAGGTGTTTTTAAGATATTCTACAATAGCTAAACGTGTTTAACAATCTCTCTTCTTTTTTCACTTGACAATGACAAATCCTCCTTTACATAATCTTCACTCCCATGCTACACTCACCCTGTGAAAAAAGTTACTAAACGTAAACGGGCTTGCCCTGAGCAACGTCGAAGGGGCGCTCCCCTCGGTAACAAAAACGCCCTCAAACACGGCTACTATTCTCGTGAACTCAATAAAGATGAACAGCTCGACTTCTCCCTCGCCGCCGGTGTTGAAGGCATGACCGAAGAAATTACTCTCATCAGGTTTGAAATGAAAAAAGCCGTCACCAGCGGTGACATTCACCGCCTAATCCCCCTCTCCAAAGCCGCCTACGCTTTAGAAAAACTCATCCGCACCCACCACCGCTTTTTAAAAGAAAGGGAAAACAGCCTTGAAAAAGCCATGGAAAACGTCATCAGGAATATCTTGCTGCCCCTTGGCCCTGCTGCTGTCAGCCTTGTTATTGCCGATAAACTCCCAGACAAAGTGAAGCCCTTGAATAACTAAAACAATGAATCAAATAGATATGAAAATGAACCTGAAACTACATAAAACAAAGAACAATAATCAAAGCTATCTACGCACGAATTGTTTTAGCAGAAAAAAATCAATTTTCCAGTGTCATCCTGAGTGCAACGAAGGATCTCGTTATTTGGGCGGGGTGGGGCTAGTGCTTAACGCTTTTGGTTTTAACCAGGTGCTCTCTTGCCTGTCACTCCTCGAACCATACCGGCGAAAGCCGGTATCCAGTCGCGTCCTTGGGGTGGGGCTAGTGCTTAATGCTTTGGGCTTTTATCAAATGCTCTCTGGCCTGCTGGATGAAGGCTTCAAAACGGATGCTCTCGCCGGGGTCTTTGGTGCCTTCCACCACCACGTTCAAAACGGGCAGGCCGAAGTCCTGGCGGAACTGGTGGAGGAGGAGGCTAACGATAGTCCCGGGCATACAGCCAAAGGGGATAATGTTCACGATGCCGTCAAAGCCGTGCTCGGCGTACTCCACAACGCGCCCCATGCTCAAGATGGTCTCGCCCTCGACGGCGGGGGGAATATAGCGCTGGCCCTTGCGGATTATCTCAATCATCGGCAGCTCGCGGGTGAAGGCTTCGATGGACTTATCGAACTGCTTCCTAAGGCGCTCCACGGTCGTCTCCATAACGATTTCGGTGATTTTCTGCTTCGTCCAGTCCTTCCAGCCCCCCTCGATGTGCTTGCCGTAACGGAACTCGCGCTCAAAGTCTATATAGTCGAACCACTCCTCGATTGGGGGGACGCCGCACTGGGCGCCTAAAGCCTCCAGCTTCTGGATGAGGTTATCGTTGGCGAAGTAGTTGGAGCGGACGAAAATCTCGCCCACAATGCCGATGCGGGGCT
>JAQTMM010000060.1 GCA_028714335.1 Dehalococcoidales bacterium | reverse complement strand
ATTTCAAATTACGTCATGCTGGAATACGGCCAGCCATTACACACCTTCGATTATGAGAAATTGAGGGGCAAGAAAATCGTCGTCAAGCGGGCGAAAGAAGGCGAAAAGTTCGTCACGCTGGACGAAAATGAACGAGAACTTAGCGGCGACATGCTGACCATCGCCGACGGCGAAAAAACCGTGGCTTTAGCCGGGGTGATGGGGGGACTCAACAGCGACGTGACCGAAAGCACGACGTCCATTTTACTGGAAGCCGCCTCTTTTAAAGCGACCAATATACACTACACCAGCCATAAGCTGGGACTGTTGAGCGAGGCATCGTCTAGGTTCGAGCGGGGCATCAGCGCGGGGCTAACGATAGCGGGGCTGAAACACGCCACGCAACTCATCGCGGAGCTGGGCGAGGGTACTGTTGCCAAGGGCATCATTGACGTTTACCCGGGCAAGAAAGAGCCCAAACCGGTTACCGTAAGAGCAGACAGAGTTAAGCGCTTACTCGGCATCGAGTACATCGTCGAGCAGATTGCTAAAGCGTTCCAGATGCTTGGCATTGAGTGCAAAAAAGAAGGCGAAAAAGTCATCGCTACCTCTCCCTACTGGCGCAGCGACCTGAAGATTGAAGAGGACTACATCGAAGAAGTAGCGCGGGTTTACGGCTACGACAAGATACCGACGACGCTTATCGCCAACGAAGTACCCCAGCCAGACGCCAATCCCTCATGGGAACTAAAGAAGAAAATCAGACGCAGTTTAACGGGCTTCGGGTTCCAGGAAGCCATGACATATACGCTGGCCAGCCTGAAGAACTTAAGCAACATCACAGCCGCCGGAAAAGAGCCGGAACCGACACCGATACACATCACCAACCCGATGACCGCCGACCAGGAATACCTGCGGACATCTTTAAGGAGCAACCTGATGGAGACGCTGGCAGCCAACCAGCGCCACGAAGAAGGCGGGATAAAGCTCTTCGAAATCGGGAAAATATTCCTGCCCAGGCCCAACAACCTGCCGGAAGAGCCGGAAATGCTCTGCGGGCTGATGAGCGGCAGCCGGATTGACCGGTCGTGGCTGGGCGAAGGCAAGCAAGTGGATTTCTACGACGTCAAGGGGGCGGTGGAAGGGCTTTTTGAGAAACTGGGGATACCGGTAAGCTTTGAAGCCAGCAGCGACGAGGGACTGCATCCAGCGCGGCAGGCCGGCATCGTGGCACAGGGCGAAGGCAAGAAGGTCAAACTGGGGGTAATCGGGGAGGTGCATCCTAAAGTGGCGGCGGCTTTTGAGGTGGCGGGGACAGTATGCCTCTTCGAGGTATCTCTTAAAGCACTGCTGCCCTACACAACTGAAGTCAAAATGTACAAAGCGATATCGCGGTTCCCGAGCGTCGTGAGGGACATAGCACTGGTGATTGGTTTAGACGTCAGCAACCAGCAAGTACTGGACATTATTCAAAGCTTCAAGCAAATCAGCGAGGTCATCCTTTTTGACGTGTACAGCGGCAAGCAGGTGGCGGAGGGGAAGAAGTCGTTGGCGTACCGGCTGGTATATCAATCGGCGGAGCAGACGCTGACCGACGAGGCGGTGAACAAGGTTCAGGAACAAGTATTGAAGAAGCTGAACCAGGAGCTTGGCGCGACCTTAAGGTAATAACCTAACACCCCACCTACTTTATTTTCCGTGTTTTTTTGTGTTTCAGCTCTAGTTTTTTGTATTTAATATTAGTATTATGTCAATCCCCCTATTGACACAGCAATCTCTTTTGTTTACAATATCAGTGTATTCTGATTTTTCTGACAAATCAGAAAAGGAGGGAAAAATGGCGGAAGAAAAAAATACTGAAAACTGCTGTGAAACTACCGGCTGCTGCAAGGTTGAGGCAGTAGTCAGTGTGGACGAACGGGGGCAAATGGTGCTGCCGAAAGAGTTACGAGATAAAGCCGGCATTAAAGCCGGGGACAAGCTGGCAGTGGTGGCGATGGAAAAAGACGGGGAAACCTGCTGTCTATCATTAGTTAAAGTAGAATCGATAACCGGTATGGTTAAGGAAATGCTCGGGCCGGTGATGTCTGAGATTTATAAAAAATAGAAAGAGGCAGAACATGAAAGACACAGAAATCAGGAAATCGGTGAGGGAGGGGTATGCGGAAATAGCGAAAAGCGGTGGTTCCTGCTGTAATACGAATGCCAAATCCTGCGGTTGTAACAGCGGGCAGGCGGTTAAAGATATCAGCCAGAATATCGGTTACTCGGAAGAAGACGTCAACAGCGTACCGGACGGCGCCAACCTGGGACTGGGGTGCGGCAATCCAATAGCGCTAGCTTCTTTGAAAGAAGGCGAAACAGTGCTGGATTTGGGTTCGGGGGGAGGATTCGACTGTTTTCTGGCGGCAAAGCGGGTGGGGGAAAAGGGAAGGGTCATCGGGGTGGATATGACGCCGGAAATGCTGGAAAGAGCCAGGGAGAACGCGCGTAAAGGCAATTATAAAAATGTTGAATTCCGCCTCGGCGAAATAGAATCGTTGCCGGTGGCTGACAATACGGTGGATATAATAATCTCCAACTGCGTTATCAATCTGTCACCGGATAAAGAGCGCGTTTTTAAAGAAGCCTACCGTGTGCTAAAGCCGGGTGGGAGACTAATGGTATCGGACATCGTGCTGACCAAGGAACTGCCGGATAAGGTAAGGCAGTCGGTCCAGGCCTACGTCGGGTGCATCGGCGGGGCAATGCTGGAGGCGGATTATCTGGGGGCGATGGAGAAAGCCGGTTTTTCCGATATAAGAATCAAGGACGAAATATACACGGCTGCGGATTCGTTGGAAGACGACCCGACAGTCAATGCCCTTTCCAAAGATGCCGACCTGACAGCCGCAGAGATAAGAGAGCTGGCATTGACGGTCAAGAGCATTAAGGTGGCGGCAGTAAAATAGCGACCAGTTACTCCCACCTAAAGAAACGGGCGGCGAGACCGGCAGAGAGAACAGTGACACCCGCTACAATCAACGAGGCGTTGGTATGCCACTCGAAGCCGAGGTAGGGATTCTGCAGCATATAGATTACCCAGTGGAGCGGTGTGGCTTCGCCGATAATCTGCATAGCGCGTGACATAACCTCCGGGGGCGGGCCGGCGCCGCCGAGAATCATCATGATAAAGAACAGCAACATCCCGACGCCCTGGGCAGCACGAGTGGAGGGCAAGACCGCGCCAAGGAAGAATCCGAAACAGGTAAAGCATACCGTACCCATCACGAAAGCCAGAATAAGAAGTCCGGGATTAACAGGCCAATCAGGCGCGTAGACTACTTTGCCTAGTATGGTTACCAAAATACTGCCGACGACGGCGATAATGAAGCTAACCAGTAACTGGGAGCCTAGTACCGACCAGACAGAGAACGAGGATGCCCGAAAGCGCCGCAGGACACCACGCTCGCGGTAACCGGCCAGGTGAACAGGCAACGCCACAGTGCCGATAGCCATCATAATCAGGCCATAGTAGGACGGCATATAGTAGTTCATAGCGCCAACGCCGCGGTAAACATCGGGGCTGGGGGTATTGCCAAAAACACCGCCCATCACAAAGAGGAAAATCAAAGGCAAAGCCAGCGTAAAAATCACCGTGATGGGTTCACGGAGAAAGAGCTTTATTTCTATCCAGGTTAGTTTGCCTAATGTACGCATAATCACTAATCCACGGCAGTGCGACCCGTCAGTTTAAGAAATACATCCTCCAGCGAAGGCTGTTCGCTGCGTAAATCGAGGGGAACAATGCCGTGCTCGACCAGCGCCGCAGCCACTAAAGCCAAAAGGGGGCCGTTGCCCTCAACCTCGATTCGATTGCCGTGGCGGGCGACCTTTTTAACGCCGGCAACTTTATTCAGCCAGGGAAGGTCCTTTTTATCCGTCGAAAAGATAACGCGAACCTCGGTGGCGTAGGAGGTAATTAGCCCGTGGGGGGTGTCCGAAGCAATGATCTTGCCTTTATCAACCACCGCCACACGGTCACAGAGGTTTTCCGCCTCGTCCATAAAGTGGGTCACCAGCACGACGGTGGTGCCGTTATCACGCACGGCGTGAATCAAGTCCCAGGCGATGCGGCGGGCGGCGGGGTCAAGGCCGGTAGTCATCTCGTCAAGGAAAACAATCTCCGGACGATTGACCAGCGATAAAGCGATAAAGAGACGCTGTTTTTGGCCGCCGGAAAGGCTGGCAAAGGTGGCGTTGCGTTTTTCATCAATTCCCCACTGCTTAAGCAGAACATGCCAGTCCTGGGCGTTAGACGCCACAGAACCAAAGAGGTCTAAAGCCTCCCAGACCTTAATGCGGTCGGGCAAGGCGGATTCCTGCAGCTGGGAACCGATACGGCGCTGTAACCCCGACCCCTGGATAACGGGATCAAGACCCAGCACTTTAATGTCGCCGGAATCGGGGTGGCGCAAAGCCTGAAGGCACTCGACGGTAGTAGTCTTACCGGCACCGTTGGGGCCTAAAAGCCCAAAAATTTCACCCTTGGTGACTTCAAATGAGACATCGGCAACAGCAACGGTTTTGCCGTAGGTTTTCCGGAGATTATGAACCGAAATGACGGGAGGCATAATTAACAATTATATTAAAAAGCGGTTTTACCATCAAGGGGTGGGGGTGAGAGTGGGAGTCTCGGTGATGATGAAATCCGGCTGGGTATCACAGTAATAGCTTAGAGCAATTTCAAAGAGGCCAACGTCGGTATACCAGCCGGCGGGGATAGAGTTATTGTAAAGCTTGGCACCGTCCGGGTAGGTATAGATCTGGAAGGCTATCCAGTAATCGGTGGCGTAGGGGACAGTGCCATCGGCGCGCTGGACTGATTTGATATATTCCAGCGATAACCGGGCGGTAGTAGTGCCGGCAATCAGCGGATTGCCATTGCTTTGATAAAGGTAAGGCAGGTAGAGATATATCCTAATATAGTTTGCATAGGTAGAGGTCTGCCCCAACCTGTCCTGCGGGTTATGCTCCCAGCCGAACATGGTATCGTCCTTATACTCGCCAAGGGTCCTTGCCCATAACGAGTTTTGTAACGCTACATAGCTCCGCGCCCAGCTATCCATATCCAACGGGTAGCCGGCTTTAATAATGTCCGTCATATTAAGCAAGTAGGCGGTGGTAACCACCGTATCCATAGAACGATGACCGTCTCTCGGCACGCTGTAAGCCTGCCCATAAATTTTATATTTAGGATAATAATAAGCATTGAAGGCTTCGTCAGAGTTGTATAAAAAGTCCGGCTGGGTCACCTCGTCATAAAGCGCGATGGCATATTCATCGTCGGGGAAAAGCTCAATCAGCTGGCACATCATCTCCAGGAAAGCCTTGCGTTTGTTGATGGGCAAATCCATATCATTTATATCTTGCACCACAGAATCGTAAAGTCCGACGAAATTCATCAGGCGGTGTAATTCCGTCAGGATGGCTCCATTACCGGTCTTTTTGTAGACCCAGTAGCCACTTTCAACAAGGTTGGGTACGGTCTGAGGCCATTCGGTGGCTTTAGCGAGTAACGACGCATCCGAGAGCGCATAACCCTGCAGAGTGGAGACAAATTTGGACATGTATTTATTCGGATTGATATCCATTAATATCAAGGTCGCATAGGTTTTAGCCAGTTGGCCGTTCCAGGCAGCTTCCTGCGCATCAATGAAAAAGGCAGCATTATTCTCCAAATAGGTTTCGGTCAACTCGACAATCTCATACTTAGCCAACTTATCCTCATCAAGGCAATAGTAGGAGGCGATGGGGCGGTCAAAATAACGATTAACAGCGACGTCAACGGTGGCTTCTTGACCCTTTAAGATAACGCTCAACGGGACGGTAAGCAGACCATTTACCGGTTCGCCATAGGCAGAACGATCGGTATAGAATATGTAGAGCCGGCTGGGGCTAATCGATTCGGCTCTATAATCATTCCCGTAGCCGCTGGCTAAGGCGCCGTAGTTGTTGGTGGGAACGGTGTAAATAACGCAACTTAAAGCCAGCGAGCCGGTGTTGTTAGAAACGTAATTGACAAGACCGCTGTTATAAGGATTCCCCTTAACGCTGCCGCTGTCCATCGTGTAGCTAAAATAACCCTGGGTAAATTCCTCGTTGACAGGCACGTTACTATCGGTTAAAAATTCAATCCAGGGTTGGTTTTTCCAAACTCGGAACCAGCCGATGTGCTCGTTATCAAAGTCATCAACAACGCTCCAAGCGACCTTAACGAATAAGGGGCCGGAGGTATAGGTGACACTGCACCGATTGGTAATATCCTGATTATAGCGTACCTGGTAATGCGGCATAGTTTTATAAGACTTATCATATTCCTGGTCGCGCAATTCAAAAATGCTATTTTCACTGCTCGCGACGCCGGGATTTGCAAGCATTTCCGTGCCATCAGCATCAATGATGTGATACCAGGCAAGACCATGGTCGGTCATTAACTGAACCAGTTGGAAAGAATCGGTGGTGATGCTGACGGAGTCATCGTCAACCGTGATATCGCCAAAGACACCGTAGTCCGGGGCGGTATCTTCGAAGGTGAGGGTTAACTGCTCCGATTGGTTGGGCTCCATACTTGCCAGGAACCAAACACCCGCCCACTTCAGGTAGCCACTGGTGTAGTAAGTGGCATCTTCTACCTGATAGGGGAATTCAGTACCCGCCGTGTCTCTAATGTGCATACCGTCAAAGTTAGACTGGGTGACGATATTATCGGGGAAGGCTAAAGGAAGATAGACCGGATAATCGGTGTAGGTGACATCTTCATAGTTGGTTAAGATGACATACCTATCACTATATAAATCAACGCTGGGCGCGATGCGAACTACTTCTCCCTGCCATGGCCGGACAGTCAGTAAAACAATGCCAACGACAATGACAAGTAATAAAGCTATTATTAACCCGCCGAGACGTCCACGTCTCATAATATCTTGTGTTCTACTCCCTTTACAAACTTTATGTTTGTTTCTCTAGAACATAATACCATACTAAACAACAATTGTCAGCTTTAACTTAGCGACGATTTCTTTTAGAGGGATGACGGAGGCTTCTTTCTCGGTGCGGGCTTTAAATTCGACGCCGTCTTTTTCCAGGGTACGGGGGCTGACGGTGATGCGGAAGGGCAGCCCAATAAGGTCGGCGTCATTGAACTTAACACCGGCGGATTCAGAGCGGTCGTCCAAAAGCACCTCAATGCCGGCGGTTTGAAGGTCGGCGTAAAGTTTATCGGCGACCTCATCCACTTTTGAGCCCTCACGGTAGAGGGGGCAGAGGTAAACCTGGTAGGGGGCGATGGCGAGGGGCCAGATAATGCCTTTATCGTCGTTGCATTGCTCTAGAGCGGCGCCGAGCAAGCGGGACGGCCCAAAGCCATAGCAGCCCATGACGATGGGGTGAGACGCGCCCTTTTCGTCAATAAAAGTGGCGCCGAACTTTTCACTGTAAACCGTACCCAATTTAAAGATATGGGCGGCCTCGATGCCGCGCTTGGAGGTCAACGCGCCGCTGCATTTAGCGCACTTATCACCGGCTTGCGCTAAAGCAATATCGGCGACGATGTCTGCTTTAAAATCGCGCGGGTAGTTGACGTTTTTCAAATGCGTATCCGGCTTATTGCCGCCGGCGACGAAGTTAACGCCGGATGTCACCGAATCGTCGGCGATGATTTTAATACCCTTAAGCCCCAATGGGGAGGCAGAGCCAGCAACGATGCCCTGTGCTTTAACTTCTTCTTCGGTAGCCATACGGAGGTCGGCGCATTTCAGCTGGTTCTTTAGTTTGACCTCGTTAACCGCAAGGTCGCCGCGGATGACACCAAAGACGAACTGTTTATCGGCAATGTAAAAGACGGCTTTAATGGTGGCGGAGTGGGGTATTTTTAGGAAATCGGCCAGCTCCTCAATGGTTTTCATGCCGGGGGTGGAAATTTCTTCAACGGGGAGGGGTTTGCCATCGGCGACCTTTTCCTTAACGCTGACGGCTTTCTCGGCGTTGGCGGAGTAGTTGCAGGCGGGGCAAAAGATAATCTCGTCCTCGCCAGCTTCAGTGATAACCATAAACTCCTCGGAGTCCTTGCCGCCGATAGCGCCGCTATCCGCCTCGACGGGGATAGCCTCCAAACCGCAGCGCTTAAAAATATTTATATACGCCTGGCGCATATTCTTGTAAGCGACATCCAACCCGGCGGCGTCAACATCAAAGCTATAGGCGTCTTTCATGGAAAATTCGCGGGCGCGGATGAGACCGGCGCGGGGGCGGGGTTCATCGCGGAACTTGGTCTGAATCTGGTAGAGCATGAGGGGCATATCGCGGTAGGACTGGATGTAACGGGCGGCGAGGGTAGTAATGACCTCCTCATGGGTGGGTCCCATCGTCAGCTTGCGCTCGCGGCGGTCAAAGACGTGAAAAAGAACGTCACCCATAGTAACATCGCGCCCGGATTTAGCCCACCATTCGTTGGGGGAGAGGACGGGCATATGGAGCTCCAACCCGCCGGCTTTATCCATCTCGTCGCGGAAGATAGCTTCAATTTTCTGGAGGGCGCGCCAGCCGAGGGGGAGGTAGGTATAGATACCGGCGGCGGCCTGGTTGATTAAGCCGGCGCGGACAGCTAGCTGGTGGCCAGTAGTATCGGCGTCGGCGGGGATTTCCCGGGTGGTTTTACTAAAGAGTTTTGAGATACGCACGGGGTGCTCTCCTTAATGTTGTCTGTTTTGGTATATTTTACAACATTTTGGGAATATGTGTTTAAAGTGGAAAAATTTTTACTTTTGGGCAGTGACGGATGACAGGCTATAGGTCGTCGATTTCCTGCATTAGGGCAGAAAGAAAGTCTTTTTCCGGGACGGTGGCGAGTTTGACGCCCTTTCTAAAGATAATACCTTTGCCCTTGCCGCAGGCGATGCCGACGTCGGCGTCTTTAGCCTCGCCAGGGCCGTTGACGACGCAGCCCATAACGGCGACTTTAATCGGCTTAGTAATTTTCCGGAGGCGCTTTTCAACCTCTTGCGCCAATTTTACCACGTCAGCCTCGGCGCGACCACAGGTGGGGCAGCTAACGAGGACGGGACCATGTTGGCGGAGGTCAAGGCTCTTAAGGATTTCATAAGCGGCAAAGACTTCTTCGGCGGGCGGGGCGGTTAAAGAGACGCGGATAGTATCGCCGATGCCGAGCCAGAGCAACGTGCCGATGCCCACAGAGCTTCTAATGACGCCGCTGCGGGGCGTGCCGGATTCGGTGATGCCGATGTGCAGGGGATAAGGGGTCTTGGCGGCGATGGCCTGATAGGCGGCGATGGTGGTGGGAACATCAAAGGTTTTAAGGGAGATTTTTATAAGGTCGAAGTCTAGGCTTTCAAGGAGCTTAATCTGTTCTAAAGCCGAGGCGACCATGCGGTCAGCTACTGTAGGTTTGCCCGCCTGCGTTGAAGCTTCGGCGGGTAAAGGGGGCAAAGAACCTCCGTTCAGCCCTATGCGGATGGGCACTCCCCTATCCCGGGCGGCCAAAGCGACTTTCTTTACTTTATCCGGCTCGCCGATGTTGCCTGGGTTAAGGCGGAGTCCGTCCACGCCGGCTTTTAAAGCGGCTAAAGCGAGGCGGTAATCGAAGTGGATATCGGCAACCAGAGGGACTTTACTCCCTCTTTTTATGTCAACCAATGCGTCAGCGGCCTGGGCGTCCGGGACGGCTAGGCGCACAATCTCACACCCCACCTCCTCCAGCTCTTTTATCTGGCGAAGGGTGGCTTTAACGTCGCGGGTATCGGTTTTGGTCATGGACTGAACGACAATGGGCGCGCCGCCGCCAATGGGGACATCGCCGATCTTTATTTGTTTACTAACGCGTCGTTTGTTCATTTATTATATTTTACACCCTCACCCTACCCTCTCCCGTCAAGGGAGAGGATTATATTGTTACCCCCCTAAAAGGCTGCCGCCGGAAGCCCAGCGGGCGATGTCCTGATAGGTAATCACCAGCAAAAGAGCTATCAGCACAAAAAATCCGGTAGAGTGGATGATAGTCTGGGTGCGGGCGGAAATGCGTTTACCCCTCCTAATCCACTCAATTAGTATAAACAAAAGATGAGAGCCGTCAAGGGCGGGGAAGGGAATAAGCTGGGTTACAGCAATGGCGATGCTAAGGAAAGCCGTCAGCTCCAGCACCGGGCTGACGCCGCCATGAGCGACCTCGCCGGCGACCTGGACAATGCCCACAGGCCCGGAAGGCGTAAAGGGAACGGTGCCCATAAACA
>JAQTMM010000059.1 GCA_028714335.1 Dehalococcoidales bacterium | reverse complement strand
GGCGAGTGGAAAATCAGCAAGCTTAAGTTCACCCGCACGCTGGCTTCCCAGCCCGATATGTATCCTTAATACTTGGCGTAAACCGGCACCAGGTTCTTGTATTTCTTTACCAGGTTGTCCCAGTCTTTAGGCAGCTCGATTTTCTGGATTTCCTTCTTGCCCGGCGTCGCTCCGCCGCCAATCAGGTTGACGCAGAATGCCCCCGGTCCACCGCCTACAATCACTCTGACAAAGCGTGGGTCTCTTATCAGCGGCACCATTTTCGCCGCCTCTTCTGGCGACGGCTTTTTATCCCCCGGTTTTACCTGGGCGCCTATCTGGCCCAATAACTGCGCCGCCGGCACTAGTTTATTTTCCACAACGTATTGTTTGATTTTTTCCTTGGTATAGCCTTCCCGCGCCAGATTCTTGGCCGTGGCGGCGTTAACGATTACCGTATAGCGCATACTGCGCGGTATATTGTCCACAATCGAATTTAATATACTGGCGGCGTCGCTGCCGGGTGGGTAGTGCTGCAGGTACGACTGCGGGAAGGAAACGCTGATGGTGCTGTCTTCTTTTTTGTAGCCGAATTCCGTGTGCAGGGGTTCCCAGGGGCTTTCTTCTTCATTCTCGGCAATCACCATCGTGTACTTCATCGGATTGCCCATCACGCCCATGTCCTCGACGCCTTTGCGCACTCCGCCGATATTTTTAACGATTAGTCCCATCGCGCGGCCTATCGTGGCGTTGGCGATGTTGCCCGGGCTGAATGCCCCGGAGCCGTTGTTGACGTTTATCTGGTTGCGAATCGGTCCGTTGATGACCCAGAACGGCGCCCACGACCCTGTGCTAAAACCGTATGTGGTGTAGCCGTTAAAGCCCTGCTCTGATTCGAGGAGGTTTATCGTCCCGGCAATTATTACCGGCAAATACGTTGGCAGCGCCCCCGCCATCACCGCGTTAATGGCTATCTTCTCAATGGTCGCCTTGCCCAGCCGCGATTGTAATTTCCCCAGTAGATGGTCGGGCGGCAGGTCTGTTCCCTTTAGCATCTCCGCCACCGCCGCTTCTGTTGGGGGGATAATGGGCAGGCCGTCCGTCCACCCCCGCCGGTAATAAAACTGGTTGACCTCTGCCAGCGTGCCTTTAAATATAATACGCGTCGGCGTTTCCGGCTGGTTGGCTTTAGGATTTTGCTCTTCGGCGGTGAGGGGTTTGGTTAAAGCGTTAACGATGTCATTCCAGGCTTCTTCAATCCCCGCCTCGATGTCCTCGATGACCGTGCTCTCGCAGGGGACTTTAGTAGCCACCACCCTGATTCCCGGCATCCCCTTGCCGCGCGAGGCGCTTTCGGCGTCGTTAGCGAACCCGAAGTTCGCCAGCATTACCACGGGCTTTTGCCGGTCTTCGATTGAAACTGCGTCGTACACAAGGTACTTGGTGCATGACCCTCAATCGCCATAGGCGGCGATGATTACATCCACCCCCTTTAGCCACTCCTCGAATTCGCCCTTCCTCGGCTGCTGGTCCATCGTCTCGTTAGGGACGGTATTGTAAAACCAGCTGATGGACGCTTTAGGGTACTGTTTTTTCAGGCGGCTCTCCACCGCTTTAAGCGTGGGCGGCGCCACGCGCTTTGAATTGCACAGCAGCCCGATTGCTTTGCCGTCGGGGTCGCCTACCCTCGGGCTGATGCCACGGTACGCTACGGGGTCGGCTTCCGCCCAGGGGCTTAAGACTTCATAAAGATTTTCCGTGTTAGCACTCATATCTCTTCACCTCGCTTTGAGGATAGCACAGACATGGTATTATCTCAAACAGGGAATATCGTTAGAAAATAAGTGTATTAGTTGAGGATATGGTCGGGGTGGTTGGAGTTGATTACTCCCCTTTAAGGAGGAACAACTCCGTGGCGGAAAAATGGTCGGGGCGGGCGGAGTTGAACCGCCGACCTTCTGAACCCCATTCAGACGCGCTATCCAGGCTGCGCTACGCCCCGAATTCCTTAATAATCTTAAGGTGAGAGGGGTATTGTTGTCAAACTCGTTACTCTGTTGTAGAATACGGTAACCAATATGTTTGAATGCGCCTTGGAGGTGAAATATGGGCTTTGATACTTCTCAAGAAAGCTATAAAGCATTACGCGCAATTATTAGTGAGAGAACAGACAGAATTATTGCCTGGGTAGGATCAGGCATTAGTATTGACGCAGGTCTTCCAACTTGGGCTTCTTTAAAAGAAAAACTGGAAGAGGCTTTATTGAGTAAGGCCAAGTCATTTGAGCCTAAAGAGGTACAAAAGATGGAAAAAACCGTTAGTTTAATACGTTCTATGAACGATATTTGGAGAGCATTTGATATGTTGCATTCAAATCTTGGGGATACCACTTGGCGAGCTTTGATTAGAGAAGCCTTGAGATCTGCAGCTATAGTGCCGACTCCTGAAGGCTATAATAATCTTTGGAAACTTAAGGTACGAGGAATATTGAACCTTAATCTTGATCGGCTTGCTACAAAAGCTTATATAGAGAAATCATCAGGAAGTATCCCTATTGAGTTCTGTGGTAAAGATGCAGGGAATTTCACCCACGTATTAAAAAACCCACGACAATTTATCTGTAACCTTCATGGGCATGTTGATGACATCTCTAGCTGGATTTTAACAAAATCTGAATTAAAAGCCTTACTCGAAAATCCCTCTTATAATACATTTATAAATAGTTGTCTTACTTCAAACACCATCGTCTTCTTCGGCATCAAGGTAGATGATATAGGTGTAGGAAGCTTTTTAGAAGGATTGACGAAATTGGGGATTGATTTTGGCGAACATTATTGGGTTACCGGAAGAAAGGATCTAGAAACAGATAAATTTGCAGAACGTATAGGCTTAAGACTAATACGGTATGAAGTCATTGATAATGATCGTTCAGCTTTACAAGATATGTTTGAGGACTTAATAAGTTATGTTCCTCCAGAAGATAAAAAAGTTGATACACCAGCATTTATCAATCCTTGTAAACCATCAGAGATGACTTTACCAAATACTAAGGACATTTTAAATTTAGATACTGAGTCCATAAGGAAAATTTTGAATAATACTGCCATTAAGATACTTGCCGATCATACAGATGAAGCTTATAAAAATTATGAAATTTTTTCAAAAGAATATGATGAGGCTATTTATAGAGCTTGGTATTCTTCAACTAAACTTGGTACGAATATTTTATGTGATTACACATTGATACGCGAAGTAGCTTATGGAGCATTTGGAACAGTTTTTCTTGCTAAATCTAAAGACGGACATGAAGTAGCTCTGAAGTTGTTACACGAAGAAATAAGAAGAGACTCAGATTTATTACATAGCTTCCGTCGTGGAGTGAGGTCCATGTCTATTTTATCGCAACATAATATACAAGGTATGGTAGCATATCGTGATGCTTCGGAAATCCCCGCTTTTGTTGTAATGGACTGGATCGACGGTCCTAGCTTAAAAGATGCAATAAAAGCCGGTCAAATCGAAGACTGGATAAATATTTTAAAGATAGGTGCAGACATATCAAGTATTTTGCGCCAAGGGCATTTACTACCAGAACGAGTTTTACATCGTGATTTACGACCATCAAATATTATGTTAAAAAATTATTATACAGACAATGATAATTGGAAAGTAGTTGTACTTGATTTTGACTTATCATGGCATCGTGGCTCTTTCGAAAAATCCATTATACATGGCTCTACTCTAATGGGTTATTTAGCTCCAGAACAAATACAATTAATTCCAGGAGTATCAACAAGACATACAGCTGTCGATTCATTCGGTTTAGGCATGACGTTATTTTTTATGTGTAGTGGTCGTGATCCTATACCAGATGAACATCTTCATAGTGGTTGGAAAGACACAATCAATAAAGCTGTAGGAAGGCTGCCAGAGAGCCCTTGGCATTCCATCACACGTAGATTTGCAAGACTAATACTCAAAGCAACTAGACACAACCAAAAGGATCGCTGGGATATGTCTCAAATTGAAGGTGAATTGCATCGATTATCGGATGTATGTGAAAACCCCAACGCAGTTGAATCTGCAGAACTAATTGCAGAAGAAATCGCAGCACGCTGTGGTTTTATGAAAGATTATTCATGGGATGAAGATAAAACAATGGCAAAAAAGGAAACTGCTTCAGGAACGGAATTATGTATCATAGGAGATGAATCTCATCGAGCTGTACGTATTGATATTTCCTGGGGGCTGCCTGGAGTTCATGGTCGTGGAGAGGGTGTAGGAAAATGGATACCACAACATATGACCACAGCTTCTGATATATTGGTCAAAGGGGGATGGAAAATAGAAGAACAGGAGAATAAGTGGGCTAAAACTAGTATTTCAGGAAGTATTGAGACTTCAAAAATAAAAACGTCTATTGAAAAAGTCGTAAAAAGCGTTGAGCAAGCTACTGACCAGTTTCGATTTTCTTAAATGAAGCTAGTAGTATTTTAGTTATTTTTTCTATTAATATCAAGTTCAATAAAAAGAGAATGGGTGATATAAATTGTTCTTACCCCACCCCCCCCATTTGCCCCTCCCTCCCTTACCACGCTATAATATTTTGTACCCTTTTTTGATTTTTTATCTGTGTCTTTGAGATTTGATTTTTAAGATTTGAGATTGCCAAGGAGGCAACCATGCTTAGCTGCTACCGCATCCTCGACCTTACTACCGCCAAGGCGTTCATCGCCGGCAAAGCCCTGTCGGACTGGGGCGCCGAGGTCATTAAGATTGAACCCCCCGGCGGCGACCCCGCGCGCTTTAGCGGCCTCTTCCCCCAGGATAAGCCCGATCCGGAAAAGAACCTTAACTGGCTCGCCTTCAACGTTGGCAAAAAAAGCGTCACTCTGGATATCACCACCTCCGTCGGTAAAGATACCTTCCTCAAACTTGTCACCACCGCCGACGCCGTCCTTGAATCCTACGCCCCCGGCTACCTCGATTCCATCGGCCTCGGCTACACAAACTTAAGCGCCGTCAACCCCGGCATCGTCCTCACCTCTATCTCCGGCTTCGGCCAGGCAGGCCCCTACAAAGACTATAAAGACCCGGATATCGTCGTCCGCGCTTTAGGCGGCATGGTCTATACCGTCGGCTACGACGACCGCCCTCCCCTTACTACAACTTATGAACATACCCACAGCGCCGGCGCCATGAACGGCGCCGCCGGCACCATGATTGCCCTCTACCAGCGCTCTCACACCGGCAAGGGCCAGCACGTTGACGCCGTTACCCAGCAGGCTTTGGATAT
The DNA here is from genome assembly GCA_028714335.1 of Dehalococcoidales bacterium. Lineage (GTDB taxonomy): Bacteria > Chloroflexota > Dehalococcoidia > Dehalococcoidales > RBG-16-60-22 > RBG-13-51-18. Next base: position 5,008 of record JAQTMM010000059.1, on the reverse strand, counting down.
CGTCTGCTCCGCGGAAATCGAGGGACCCAACGCCCTCTTTAAGCAGATTCCCCGGCGCTATGGCCGCGCCCGCGCCTCCGTCACTCTTAAGGACGGCTCGACCTTCTACAACACCCTCCTCTGGCCCTGTAAGGACGGCTACATCGCTTTAAACCTCCTCCTCAATCCCACCGCCGCCAAGAACAACCGCAGCATGATGGAATACCTCAAGAAGGACGGCATCGACATCGGCTTTCTGGAGAGCTGGGAATGGGATACGAAGAGCTGGGAGCACTTTACCCGCGGGCAGGCGGAAAAGCTGATGGACTGCCTCGGTAAGTTCTTCAATAACCACACCAAGGACGAACTGCTCAAGCTGGCGGTGGAGAACCGCTTCCAGCTTGGCCCCTGCAACAACGCCGAGGATATTTTAAAATACCCCCAGCTTGAAGCCCGCAATTATTGGCAAGAAATCGACCACCCCGGCATCGGTAAACTAAAGTTCCCCGGCGGCGCGGTTAAGTCCACCCAGGGCTATATCGGGCCCCGCACCCGCGCCCCAAAAATCGGTGAACACAACGACGAGATTTTAAAGAACCTTGCCCCCAAAACACCGGCAACTGTAAAGGTTTTAGATAACAAAAAACCCTTCGAGGGCGTTAAGCTCGTGCAGCTTTGCTGGGCGGGCGTCGGCGTCTATACCTGCAACTACCTCTCCCACTACGGCGCCACCACCATCCGCGTGGAAACCTCCACCCGCCCCGACCCCGTCCGCCTCTTTGCCCCCCTCGCCCCGGCTAAGCCCGGCGATACCAATCCCAAGAGCGGGCTGGAGCGCTCCTCCTTTTACTCCATAACCCACACCGCACCGGAGATGGGCATCAGCCTCGACTTTAAAAAGCCGGAGGCTCTGGAAATCTTTAAGCAGCTGGTTAAGTGGGCGGACGTTGTGGCGGAGGGCTTCCCCGCCGGCGTTATGGACAAGCAGGGGCTGGACTACGAGGGGCTTAAGAAAATCAACCCGGAAATTATCATGTTCCGCACCTGCGGCTACGGCCATACCGGCCCGATGGCCGACCAGCCCGGCTTTGGGAGTATTTTAACCGCCGTAACGATGATGGACAATATCGTCGGCTATCCTGACCGCCCCCCTGTTCCCCCCTCCACCTATTACACCGACCAGCTTTCTCCCATGTACGCTTCCCTGTCTATTATGGCCGCCCTCGATTATAAGCGGCGCACCGGCAAGGGGCAGTACATTGACCACTCGCAGGTGGAGACGGGGCTTAACTATATGACCCCCCTCATCCTTGATTATCAGGTCAACGGCCGCGAGTTTAAGACCACCGGCAACAAGAGCGATACCGCCGCGCCGCACGGTATCTATAAATGCAAAGGCGACGACCGCTGGGTCGCCATCGCTGTCATGTCCGACGAGGAATGGCAGAGCTTTGTCAAAGCCATCGGCAGTCTCAGGTGGGCTTTAGACAAGAAGTACGCCAAAGCCGCCGGACGTATCAAAGACTCCGACGCTCTGGATAAACTGGTGGAATCCTGGACAATTAATTACCCGCCCGAGGCTGTGGAAGAAATACTGCAGAGTGTTGGTGTGGGCGCGGGCACGGTCGCCAACGCTAAAGACATTGATGAAGATCCGCAGATGAATTACTACAACTTCTACCGGGAATTAGACCACCCCTACATGGGCAAACTGCGCTATTACCACCCCGCCCCTATCACCCTCTCCGCCGTGCCTACTGCTGTGGATAGGCCCGTTCTCTTAGGAGAGCACACCGACTATATCTGCACGCAGATTCTCGGTATGAAACAATCGGACGTTGATAGTCTCCGTCAAAGAGGTATCTTCGAATAACCCCAACAGTCATTGCGAGCGAAGCGTGGCAATCTCAATGATGAACACAGAGAATGTCATTCCAGCGTAGGCTGGAATCCACCCCTTTTCACGTCTCTCCCTTTCTTAAAGGGAGACTAAGAGGGTTTTTATAATCCGCCTACCACTTCTCGTAGTCGCTTCTTGTAAGCAGCCAGACCCTCAACCGGTCATTAAGCCTGCCGGTTATGGCTTCTATCTTTTCCACGTCCCCGCTTAAGACGGCCACCTTTTCTTCGTTGTTGAGTTTGTAACCCTTTAAAGCGCTCTGCGGGTCGTTCTTAAGTTCTGTCACAAAATCGGGCTCGCGCCACGCGCGGTACAGCGCCGATACCATTTGCTCTTTACCGCCACCCGCCAGCCTGCTGATTTTCACCGGGCAGTTCTTATAAGCCGGCGTGCCCGTCACCGGGTCAAGCGTTTCCGGCTTGGCGCTGATGAGTTCGTTGGTCGGCGTATCGGCAAAGTGGAAAGCCATATGCACCACACCCTGCGGCATAACGGTGCTGACGTTCGCCCGGACCTTTACCTCCCCCTGCTTTGACGCCACTTTTATCATGTCGCCCTGCTTGATTCCCAGCTTCTCGGCGTCCGCCGGATTTATCTCGCACTCTTCCTCGTGCAACAATGTATTCAGCACGCCGGACTTTCGTGTCATCGTCGCGTGGTAGTGGTAAAGCCGCCGCCCGGTTATCAGCATCAACGGATATTCTTTATCCGTCAGTTCTACCGGCCCACGGTACTTAAGCGCCACGAAGTTGCCTTTGCCCGACGGTCTGGCAAACACCGCTTCGTGCAGGATGCAGGTGCCGGGGTGGTCTTCGCTGTAGCACGGCCACTGCAGGCCGCCTTCTTCCAATCGTTTGTATGTTATCCCGCCGTAACTCGGTGTCAGGTGGGCGATTTCTTCCATTACTTTGCCGGGGTTCTCAAAGTCGAATCCCTTAGCCCCCATACGCTTGGCAATCTCGCCGATAATCCAGCAGTCGTCCTTGCTTTCACCTATAGGCTCGATGGCTTTTCTAATTCGCTGGACGCGCCGCTCGGTGTTGGTGAAGGTGCCGTCCTTTTCCGCGTAAGAGCAGGCGGGCAGTATCACATGGGCGTATTCCGCTGTCTCGTTGAGGAACAAGTCCTGGAAGACGAAGAAGTCCAGCTTGCTTAATTCCTCGCGCACGTGGTTGGCATCCGGGTCGGTCATCACAGGGTTCTCCCCCATGATGTACAACGCTTTTATCTTGCCTTCGAGGATTGACGCCAGCATCGTCGTCAGCTTCATGCCCGGCTCGCGGGAAAGCGTTGTATCCCACGCCAGCTCGAACTTTTTAATCGAATCCTCGCTCGCCGTTGATTGATATCCGGAGAAGACGTTAGGCAGCGCGCCCATGTCGCAGGCGCCCTGCACGTTGTTCTGGCCTCTTAAGGGATTTACCCCCGAGCCCGGTTTCCCCACGTTGCCCGTCAGCATCGCCAGGTTGCCGTTGGCAATGACGTTGTCTGTGCCGTGGCTGTGCTCACAGATGCCCATAGCGTAGAGAATCGTGGCGGGGCTATTCTCGGCGTACATCCGCGCCGCTCTAACCAGCAGCTCGGGCTCGACGCCGGTAATCTTACTGACCCATTCAATCGGGTAGTTCTTTAGTTCTTCCTTGAAAACCTCGAAGTTCTCGCACCGCTCTTCGACGAATTTCTTGTCGTAAAGCTCCTCGTCGTAAATGATGCGGCACAGGCCCATGAGAAGCGCCACGTCCGTCCCGACGTTGTGGCGTATCCACAGGTCGGCGTCGCGGCAGAAGTCCACTTCCATCGGGTTGGCAACGATTAGTTTGACGCCGCTGCGCACTACCTGCCGGACTCGCATCGCCAGTACGGGGTGCGCTTCGGGCGCGTTGGTGCCGATGGCGAGGACGCACTTGGAGTTGTAGAAGTCGTCGATGTTGTTCGTCATCGCTCCGGAACCGAATGTGGTGGCCAGACCGGCCACGGTAGGAGCATGTCAGAGGCGGGCGCAGTGGTCAACGTTGTTGGTCTTTAGCACCGCCCTTCCGAATTTTTGCATCAGGTAGTTGGCTTCGTTGGTGCTCCTTGCCGAGGATACAACGCCCACTTCTTCCGCTTTATATTTCTTAAGTTTACTAGCCACCAGATCTAATGCCTCGTCCCAGGTGGTCGGCTCGAATTTTCCGTTTTTCTTAATTAAAGGCGTAGTCAGGCGGTCTTTGGAGTGGATGAACCCCGTTACCCCGAAACGCCCCTTGACGCATAAATGCCCATCGTTGGAGGGCCCCTCTTTATCCCCTCGCGCGCTGACGACCTCGCCACCCCTTATCCCCAAATACACCTGGCAGCCCACCGCGCAGTAAGGGCAGGTTGTCTTTACCTCGCGTGTCGCCATCCGGCTGTCTTTATAAGTCAGCGCTCCGGTGGGGCAGCGCGAAACGCATTCGCCGCAGGTCTCGCAGCGCGATAGCAAGATGGGCTTATCCCCGAACCCCGCCACCGTCGCCATGTCCCCGCGGTAAGCCACGTCTATGGCATCGATGCCGGTGACCTCGTGGCAGGCGCGCCAGCAGCGTCCGCATAAAATACACTTGTTTAAATCCCGGACATAAGCCGGGTTGCTGTCATCAATCGCTACGGTGCGCGTCCGTTTGCGCAGCCGCTTAAAATGCTCTTCGTCGATGCCGAGGTAGCGCGCCACCTTTTGCAGTTCGCAGTTCTGGTTCTTGGCGCAGGTCAGGCAGTCGCCGTCGTGGTTCGCCATTATGAGTTCCATGGTGATGCGGCGCGACTGGTTTACCTCCGGCGACTCCGTATGCACGACCATGCCCTCGGTGGCTTCGGTGGTGCAGGATGTCGGCAAGCCGCGCATCTTTTCAATCTGCACGATGCACAGCCGGCAGGCCCCATAGGGCTTTAGGTCTTCGTCGTAGCAAAGGGTGGGTATATATATGCCCGCCTTAATGGCGGCTTCCAGCACCGTTGTGCCTTTAGGTGCTTCAATCTTTACGCCGTCAATCGTCAGCGATACGGTCTTGACCTGTTTGTCATTCAATGCCGTGGAACCGGTCGTCATTTATTCGCCTCCAGACTCTTTCACCATATCTTTACGCCTTGCCCTTCACCGGTATCGGTTCG
>JAQTMM010000058.1 GCA_028714335.1 Dehalococcoidales bacterium | reverse complement strand
TGAATTTGAGAATTGCCGAATTAGTCTAAGGAGAAAAGATGACTTTAGCATCGAAGACGCATGGTTCCAAACCCCTGAAAATCATCCCCCGCAAATCTTATGCCAAGCTACCCTCCGTCCTGGAAGTTCCCAACCTTATCAAGGTGCAGCTGGATTCGTTCCAGAGATTCCAGGAAGAGGGCATCAAACAGCTACTGGAAGAGATATCGCCTATCAAAGACCTGACCGGCAACCGGCTGGAGTTAAGCTTTGTAGCGTATGAATTCCGCGAGCCGCGGCCGGGACATTCCGAAGAGGAATGCCACGAACGAGACCAGACTTATTCCGCACCGCTTTACGTTAAAGTGCGGCTGCTGGTAAAAGAAACCGGAGAAATCAAAGAGCAGGATCTGTTCTTCGGGGACATACCGCTGATGACGTCCAAGGGCACTTTCATTACCAGCGGCGCCGAAAGGGTAGTAGTCAGCCAGCTTTTACGCTCGCCGGGCGTGTACTTCACCGCGGACGAGGACCCGGTATCGGGCCGCCGCCTTTGCTCCGCTAAACTTATCCCAACGCGCGGCGCCTGGCTGGAGTTCGAGACCAGCAACCGCAACGTGCTTTCCACCAAGATAGACGGCAAGCGCAAAATACCCATCACCACCCTATTACGCGCCATTGGCTACGGCAGCGACGAAGACATTATGAAACTCTTCGAGAAGGAAGAGGAAGAATCGGAGCAAAAATATATTGCCACCACGATGGACCGCGAGCCGAACATCAAGGACGAAAAGGATGCGCTGCTGGATATTTATAAAAAGCTGCATCCCGGCGAGCTGCCCTCACTAGACAACGCCAAGAAGCTGATTAAGAACCTGTTCTTCGACCCGACGCGGTACGATTTGGGCAACGTAGGGCGGTATAAGCTAAACAAACGGCTGGATGTCAACGTCAATCTTAAGGAACGGACGTTAACAAAGAACGACATCGTAGAAATCATCCGCCGGATTATATTAATTAACAACGGCAACGACCACGTTGACGACATCGACCACCTGGGCAACCGCCGTGTACGCACGGTGGGCGAACTGGTACAGACCCAGTTCCGCATCGGGTTCCTAAGGCTGGAGCAGGTAGTGCGCGAGCGCATGAGCATCATCAGCACGGAGGCAATTACGCCCAGCGCGCTGGTGAACATACGGCCAATCGTCGCCGCGGTGAGGGAATTCTTCGGAGGGTCGCAGTTATCACAGTTCATGGACCAGACGAACCCTCTGGCGGAGTTAACGCACAAGCGGCGTTTGAGCGCCATGGGCCCCGGCGGCCTTTCACGCGACCGAGCCGGCTTCGAGGTCAGAGACGTCCACTTCTCACACTACGGACGCATCTGCCCTATTGAGACGCCGGAAGGCCCGAACATCGGTCTTATCGGGTCGCTGGCAACTTACAGCATTATCAACGAATACGGCTTTATCGAAACGCCTTACCGCAAGGTGATTCATGAAGTCGGCAACAAAGACAAGCACATCGTAAACCGGACGACTAAAGAAGACGTGCTGGACGAAAACAGCAAGGTAGTGGTTAAAGCCAACACGTTAATCACTAAAGACGTCCAGGAGAAATTATCCAAGCTAAAGCCGACTAAGGTAAAAGTAATCCCTTATGTATCCGACGAAATCGTTTACTACCCGGCGGACGAGGAAGACAAATACATCATCGCGCAGGCCAACGCGCCGCTGGACGAGAATAACCAGTTCAAAGAGAAACAGGTTGAAGCCAGGGTAGCCGACGGCTACTTACTGGAAACGCCGGACAAGATTGAACTCATGGACGTGACGCCCAAGCAGGTGGTCAGCGTGGCAACGGCTTTAACGCCGTTTCTCGAGCACAATGACGCCAACCGCGCTTTGATGGGCGCCAACATGATGCGCCAGGCGGTACCCCTCCTGCGCCCCGAAGCCCCGACAGTAGCGACGGGGATGGAAATGGAAGCCGCCAAGCACAGCCGCCAGGTAGTCTTCGCGGAGAAGGCGGGCGTTGTCACCGAGATGTCGGGCAACATAGACGACAAAGGCAACACCAAATACCGCATTGTCATCAAACAGGACGACGGTATAACAAAGAACTACGACCTGATGAAGTTCGTCCGCACCAACCAGGGGACGTGCATTAACCAGCGACCGCTGGTGAACAAGGGCGACAAGATAGAAGCCGGACAGGTGCTGGCGGACAGCTCCGCCACTGAAAACGGCGAGCTGGCATTAGGGCAAAACGTAACCGTAGCTTTCATGAGCTGGGAAGGTTACAACTTTGAAGACGCAATTATCTTGAGCTCCCGCATGGTGGAAGAGGACATGTTCACCTCCATCCACATCAACAAGCACGAGGTGGAAGCCCGCGACACCAAGCTGGGGCCGGAAGAAATAACCCGCGACATCCCAAACGTCGGGGAGGAAAGCCTGCGAGAGCTGGACGAGGACGGCATTATCCGCATCGGTGCGGAGGTGATGCCGGACGATACGCTGGTGGGGAAAATCACCCCCAAAGGCGAGACGGAACTCTCCGCCGAAGAGAAGCTGCTCCGCGCGATATTCGGGGAAAAGGCGCGGGAGGTTAAAGACACATCGCTCCGCGTGCCGCACGGCGAGTGGGGCAAGGTAATCAACGTTAAGGTTTACACGAGAAAAGACACCAAGAACGGCAGCGACGACCTGCCCGCCGGTGTGAACCAGTGGGTGCAGGTGTGGATAGCGCAAAAGCGCCGCGTATCCGTCGGCGACAAGCTGGCAGGGCGGCACGGCAACAAAGGCGTTATCTCCATCATCGCGCCTAAAGAAGATATGCCATTCCTGCCGGACGGGACGCCGGTTGACATTATACTCGACCCTATCGGCGTGCCTTCCCGTATGAATATCGGGCAGGTATTGGAGACTCATTTGGGGTGGGCGGGGTCTATACTCGGATTCCGCGCGGCTACTCCGGTTTTCGACGGCGCGTCCGACCTAGCCATCGAGGACGCTTTATGCAGAGCCTGGATTGTACAGAATTCCGGCGCCGAAGACCCGAATCCTTACGAGGATAAAGGCCAGTTTAATAAAGAAATGGCGATTGAATGGGTCAACAAACACGGTTACGACGGCAAAGCAGCCTTCGACGAAACGCAACTGGGTAAAGCGCGGGACATCGGGCTACGCGTGTGGCTGGAAGAGCTGAATATACACGCCAAGAAATTAAAAGCCGAGGACCTGGATAAGGTCGTGGAAAAGGTCAACGCCGAAGGCAGATTCTCGCCGCCGACGTACGGTAAAGTTATTCTACACGACGGACGCACCGGCGAACCATTCGACCAGCCAGTAACCGTCGGTAATATATACATGATGAAACTCATCCACCTAGTTGAGGATAAAGTCCACGCCCGTTCCACGGGCCCCTACTCCTTAATCACCCAGCAGCCACTGGGCGGCAAGGCGCAGTTCGGCGGACAGAGATTCGGCGAAATGGAGGTCTGGGCGCTGGAAGCCTACGGCGCGGCGCACAACCTGCAGGAAATGCTGACTATCAAGTCCGACGATGTAACCGGCCGCGCTAAAGCCTACGAAAGCATCATCAAGGGCGACGACATTTTACAACCCGGCGTGCCGGAATCGTTCAAGGTGCTAGTTAAAGAACTGCAGAGCCTGGGGCTGGCGCTGGAAGTGATTAACGAGGAAGAAACCAAGACCGAACCCGCCGAGGAATCGACGGACGAGAACTTCAGCCCAGAGTTAGAAGACGCGAGAGCTATTGAAGAACCGAAGTGGAAAGAGGTAGACGAAGATGTTCGAGATAAATGATTTTGATGCCGTCCGCATCTCGCTGGCTTCACCGGAGCAAATCAGGAGTTGGTCCTACGGTGAGGTCACCAAACCGGAAACCATCAACTACCGCACGTTAAAACCGGAACGCGACGGGCTTTTCTGCGAAAGAATTTTTGGTCCGACCAAGGATTTTGAATGCTACTGCGGCAAGTATAAGCGGATACGCTACAAGGGCGTTATCTGCGACAAGTGCGGCGTGGAAGTGGCCAGAGCAAAGGTGCGGCGCGAACGCATGGGGCACATCGAGCTGGCGTGCCCGGTAACACACATCTGGTTCGCCAAGGGCATACCGAGCCGCATCGGGTTATTACTAGATTTATCGCCACGGAACCTGGAACACGTCATCTACTTCTCCCAGTACATCGTCACCCAGGTTGACGAGGAAGCCCGCGGGGCGGCGATTAAAAAAGTAGAAGAAGATATCACCAAGGACATCGAGGAAAAACAGCAAGCCATTGACGAGCAGGTAGCCAAGATGGAAAAAGACAAGGCTACCGTAGAAGAAATCAACGATGTGCGCGGCAAGTTCTCGGAAGAAAAAACAAAAATGGAAGCCGAGCTGGCGCAGGAAACTGAAAGAATTAAAGCGCTACAAGTAAAAGTACTACTGACCGAGGCACAGTACCACGAATACAAGATGAAGTACGGCGACGTCTTTGAGGCCGGGATGGGCGCCGAGGCAATCCTCGAGATTATGAAGACCATCAACCTCGACGAAATACGCAACCGGTTATTGCAGGAAACGCAGTCAAGCTCCGGGCAGCGGCGCAAGAAAGCCAGTAAACAGCTGCGCGTCGTGGAAACGTTCCGCAACAGCGGCAACAAGCCAGAGTGGATGATTCTGACCGTGCTGCCGGTGCTACCCCCCGACTTAAGACCGATGGTACAGCTGGACGGCGGACGCTTTGCCACCAGCGACCTTAACGACCTTTACCGGCGCGTTATCAACCGCAACAACCGCCTGCACCACCTGATTGACATCGGGGCGCCGGAAATTATTATACGCAATGAAAAACGCATGCTGCAGGAAGCCGTGGACTCGCTCATCGACAACGGGCGGCGGGGACGCGCGATATCCATATCCGGCAACCACAAGCTAAAGAGCCTTTCCGACATGCTGCGCGGCAAGCAGGGGCGCTTCAGGCAGAACCTGCTGGGCAAACGCGTGGACTACAGCGGCCGCTCGGTAATCGTCTGCGGGCCGGAACTGCAACTGCATCAATGCGGCCTGCCGCGTCGGATGGCTTTAGAGTTATTCAAGCCTTTTGTAATGAGGCGGCTGGTACAGCAAGGACTCGCCCCCAACATTAAAAGCGCCAGGAGACTGGTGGAGCGCGCCAAGTCCGAAGTCTATGACATTCTGGAAGAGGTCATTAAAGAACGGCCGGTGCTGCTCAACCGCGCGCCGACGCTGCACCGCTTAAGCATCCAGGCTTTCGAGCCGGTGCTGATTGACGGCAGCGCTATCCAGATACACCCGCTGGTCTGCTCCGCTTTTAACGCGGACTTTGACGGCGACCAAATGGCGGTGCATGTACCGCTATCAAAAGCGGCGGTGAAGGAAGCGCGGGACATGATGCTAAGCCACCACAACATCCTCCTGCCCTCCAGCGGCGAACCGACGGTGGCGCCAACGCTGGATATGGTGCTGGGCTGCTACTACCTGACGACTATACGCGAAAGCAGCGCCGACAATAAAAAGGTTTACGGAGGCTTCGAGGACGCCAAACTGGCTTATGAGTTCGGCGCGATTGACCTGCGGGAAGAAATTACCGTGAGGATGCCGGAGAACGGCGAAAGACTCAAGACCAGTGTCGGGCGCATCATCTTTAACGAAGTTTTACCCAAGCAACTGGGATACTATAACAAGATTATCGATAAATCGGCGCTGAAGCAAATAGCGACGAAGTGCAGTAAAGTCCTGACCGACGAAGAGACCGGCCAGGTACTCGACAGCATCAAGCACCTGGGTTTTGTGTATGCCACTAAGTCAGGCATCACCATTGCCATGAACGACATCGAGGTGCCGGCGAATAAACCGCAGATACTGGCGGAGGCGGAGGCGAAGGTCGCCGTCACCGAAAGCCAGTACCACCGCGGCTTAATCACCGAGGACGAACGCTACAGCGAGGTTGTAGATATCTGGAATGAAACGACCAACATCATTACCAACACCATCCAGAACAACCTCGACCGCTACGGCGGCGTTTACATGATGGCGCACTCCGGCGCTAAAGGTAATATTTCACAGATTAGACAGATGGCGGGTATGCGCGGCCTGATGACCGACCCCGCCGGTAAAATCATCGAGTTCCCGATTAAATCCAGTCTGCGCGAGGGCCACAGCGTACTGGAATACTTCATCTCCACGCACGGCGCGAGAAAGGGTCTAGCCGATACGGCTTTAAGAACATCCGACAGCGGCTACCTGACCCGGCGCCTTATAGACGTATCACAGGACGTGATTACCGCCGAGGAAGATTGCGAGACCACCGAGGGCATCTTTATTACCGAGCCGAAAGAAAAAGGCATCCTGCCCCCGCTGGGCGAACGCGCGCTGGGGCGTTTGGCCGCCAGCGACATCGCCCACCCTAAGACGGGCAAGGTAATCGTGGCCCGCAACGAGGAAATAGATGAAATAAAAGTCGAACAAATCAATAAAGCAGGAATAACATCGGTGCATGTAAGGTCGCCGCTGACCTGCCAATCGCGTCGCGGTTCGTGCCGCTTCTGTTACGGGCGCGACCTGGCACGCGGCAAACTCATCGAGCAGGACGTGGCGGTGGGCATCATCGCCGCGGAAAGCATCGGCGAACCTGGCACGCAGTTAACGCTGCGGACGTTCCACACCGGCGGCGTCGTCGGGTTGGACATCACCAGCGGTCTACCCCGCGTGGAAGAGCTTTTTGAAGCCCGCACACCGCGCGGCCAGGCGATAATCTCCGAGATTGACGGCACGGCCGAGGTCGAACAAAGCGAAGAAGGCCGCAAGATAAAAATCGTCAGCACGGAAATCTACGACGACGAATACACCCTGCCAACCGGCTGGAAGGTCATGGTGAAAAACGGGCAGTACGTGAACATCGGCGAGTTGTTAGCTGCCCCGCCGGAGACCGAGAAGAAAAAAGTCACTAAACCCAAGGCGAAAAAGGATGAAGTAGCCACCACCGATGAGAACCAGCCGTTAGTGGCGCGCTTCGCGGGTGAGATTAAAATAACCAAGAAACAACTCGTTATCAGCTACGCTGAAAAAGAGGAACGCGAATACGTCGTTCCTTCCACGGCGAGCGTCTGGATACAGAACGGGGCGGAGGTTAAAGCCGGTCAACAGTTAACCGACGGCTCCATCAACCCCCACGACATCCTGCGGATTCTGGGCAAGGACGCCGTCCAGCAATACCTGGTGGACGAGGTGCAGAAGGTTTACCGCTCGCAGGGTGTGACGATTAACGACAAACACATCGAGGTCATCGCGCGGCAGATGCTGACCAAGGTACGCATTGATTCGGCGGGCGACACGAACCTGGTGCCCGACGAGCTGGTGGATAAATCGGTTTACGAAGACACCAACGCTAAAGTATTAGCGGAGGGCGGCGAGCCGGCGACGGCGCATACGGTGCTGCTGGGCATCACCAGGGCGTCGTTAAGCACCGACAGCTGGCTGGCGGCGGCTTCGTTCCAGGAGACCACCAGAATCCTCACCGAGGCGGCAGCCAACGGTAAGATTGACAAGCTGGTGGGGCTTAAAGAGAACGTCATCATCGGCAAACTGATACCGGCGCGCTACCTTAAAGAGGAACAGCTGGCCGAGCTTAAAGCCGAGAGCGAACAAACCGAGGCGATGAGAATGCTGGCGAACCTGGCCGGGCCGCTGGAAGCGCCGACGGGCGAAGGAGCCGAGGAAATAGCCGGTGAAGCAACCTCGAAAGAAGCCAGCGACGACGAACCGCTAATGTCGCCGGAGGAAATCGTGGAGAAGCTGATTGACAGCGCCACTTCAGAACCTGAAGACGAATCAGCGGACGAGAACGAAGTCCAAGAACCGGACGACAAGGAATAATTTCTAAATACTATTAATGAAGGGGGCGGCTAAAAACCGCCCCCTTTTTTTATTTTGTGTTGGCTGATATTCATGCTAGAATGGGATGAAGGAAAAAGAGGAAATGACGCGTGTGATATCCGGCAAGCCGACCGATGAAGACAAACCCCTGGAAAACAGCCTGCGCCCCCGCATGCTTAACGACTTCCCGGGGCAGGATAAGACCAAGGATAACCTCAAGATAGCCATTGCGGCGGCAAAGGGGCGGGGCGAACCGATAGACCACGTGCTTTTTTACGGCCCGCCGGGACTCGGTAAAACCAGCCTGGCCCACATCGTCGCGCAGGAGATAGGCGTCAATATCAAGTCAACGTCCGGGCCCGCTATAGAGCGCACCGGCGACCTGGCGGCGATACTGACCAACCTTAAAGCGCACGACATCCTCTTTATTGACGAAATCCACCGACTGAACCGTTCGATTGAAGAGGTGCTTTATCCGGCGCTGGAAGACTTTTTCATCGATATCGTGATAGGCAAGGGGCCCGGCGCTAAAAGCCTAAAACTCAACCTGCCTAAATTTACGTTAATCGGCGCGACGACCCGCTACGCCCTACTATCACCAGCGTTAAGAGACAGGTTCGGGCAAGTGTTCCGGCTGGACTTTTATGACGCATCAACACTGGAAAAAATCATCGAACGTTCGGCGCACATCCTGCAGGTGGAGATCAAGGCGGACGGGATTAAAGAAATCGCCAGCCGCGCCCGGGGAACGCCGCGCGTCGCCAACCGCCTGCTAAAGCGTGTGCGGGACTACGCGCAAGTGGTAGCCGACGGCGTGATAACGCAAAAGGTAGCGCAGGAAGCACTATCTAAATTGGGTGTGGACTTGATGGGGCTGGACGAGACCGACCACAAAGTGCTGCATACAATCATCGAAAAATTCAACGGAGGCCCGGTGGGGCTGGACACGATAGCGGCGTCAATCAGCGAGGAGGCGGACACCATCACCGACGTTTACGAGCCTTACCTGATGCAGCTGGGATTCCTGGAGCGGACACCGCGGGGGAGGCTGGCCACCAAACACGCTTACGAGCACCTGGGGCTGGAATTCAACAAGAGCAACCAGCAAAAATTACTTTAACGATTTTAACTCCGATGAAGAAAATATTAGTCCATATCTGCTGCGCGCACTGTGCCGCCTATACGGTGGAGTACTGGAAGGGGCAGGGCTTGGAGGTTGGAGGATACTGGTATAATCCTAACATCCACCCCTTTACAGAGCATCAACAGCGACTGGAAAGCGTTAAGAAACTGGCGCAGGAGACCGGGCTGCCGCTGATAATCGAACCGGGGTACGATATGGCGGAATACTTCCGGCGGGCGGCGGGGCATGAGGAAGAACGCTGCCGCCAGTGCTTCGACCTGCGGCTCGTTATGACGGCGAAAGCCGCTAAAGCCAACGGCTATGACGCTTTTACCACTACCCTGCTGATAAGCCCGCACCAGAAGCACGAGCTAATCAAGGAGATTGGCGAAAAGGCGGCGGGGGGAAAAGGGGTGGAGTTTCTTTACGCCGACCTGCGCAAGAGGTACTCGGACAGCCGGCACATCACCAAGCCGATGGAACTTTACCGGCAGCAATACTGCGGGTGTCTTTACAGCGAGCTGGAACGGTACACGGAAGAAAAAACCGCAAAATAAAAGGGAGTCCTGTTTCCAGGACTCCCCTCACTTTAGACTCTTTTATTTTCCATCAGTTAGCCGATATTGTAGGCTATGGTGACGGTGGTGGTGATTTCCAGCTGGCCAGCACTGATAGAGGTTGAGCCGCCATCAGATGCAGCATATTCCGCCCGGATATCAACGTAGTTGCCGGAGGGCATGTAGGAACTCTCGGTGATGTAGAACATCTTGCCAAGTGTAACGCCAGTTAAAGAAGCCATCTGTTCGGCTTTGGCTTTGGCGTAGTTGACAGCCTGTTCCCTAGCCTGGGCATAGTAGATGTTGGGGTCTTCGACGCTGAAGTTGATGCCGTTGATGCGGATGTAATCGCCGCCGGCGACAACAACGCCGTCAATGACCGCGCCGACTGTTTCAATATCTCTGATTGTGGCGGTTACGGTATTGGTGACACGATAGGCGGTGATGATTGATTCTTCCTTATCATAATCCCATCTGGTAACCTCATAGATATTGTAATACTGGGTCTGGATGTCTTCTTCGGCAATGCCGGCTGCCTTGAGAGCGGCGACGACTTCAGCCATTGCCTGGTTGGCCTGCGCCTGGGCTTGAGCGACTGTAGCCGCCTGCGCCTCGACGCCGAGAGTCAGTTGGGCGATATCAGGCACGGCATAGACTTTGCCAGTGCCGTTAACCCAGATGCCCGTCTGCTGACTGGTTGTGCCGATAGTATTATCTGTAGCACAGCCGACCGTGAAAATCATGGTTGCCAGCAGCACTAAACCAATTACTGCTAATCCTATTTTCTTGACCA
>JAQTMM010000057.1 GCA_028714335.1 Dehalococcoidales bacterium | reverse complement strand
CTGAACGTAGGTTATCGGGTCAATGCTGGTCACAAAGCTTCCTACGATATAGTTCCAGAGGAGCATCAGGAAGTAGGAACTCAAGAAGAAACCGGGAATAGCTGCCAGAATTTTAAAGTAACCCATTATGTGCCTCCTTAAAAGTTTTCTTATTTATATTTTACCAGACTTAATCAAGCCTTATTCCACAAAGACTTTAACCTTCTCGCCATGAGAGCCGTCGATATCAATCTCGGCGTCGCCGAGGGCGTCGATGATTTTTTCAATATCTTCAGCCTTAAGGTTGCGCACGTCAAAGTTGATGCCCTTTTCATGTAAAGCCTCGTTGGTTTTTTCCATAGCCTCCCGGGGCATTAGTGATGAAAGCTTGATGCCGGCGCGGACGAGGGACATCGGGATACGGACGTTAACGCGCTCGGGCGGGCTGCCATGTTCCCAGTTTTTACGATCTTCACCGGGGACGATAGTCACACGCAGGTATTTGCCTTTTACCTTATCATCGGAGCCCCTAGAGCCCCGCCCCATGTTTTCACTCCCGATTTCTTTAGCATCAACGGCGTTGAGCAAGCGCTGCGCTTCTTCAACGCTTATCTTTCCTTTAGCCAGCATATCGAGTATCTTTTTCTTATTATCATTCATTTCATTCACCTCCTTTTTAAGATGTTAAACAACATTTATATAGACATTTTCTTTAGGGCCCTGGATATCGACCTTCAACCCTTTAATCGAACACATCATGGTGTAGCCGGTCTTTATCGCCTCGAACATCCACCTGCCCCAGCCGACAGGCCAAAGGATAAGGATGACGAACACAATCAGTGGTAAAAAGGCGAGGAAAAGCGCGAAGATAATCAGACCTATCAAGAAAAGCGGTACCCAGAAACCGAACCCGCGACCCTTTTCTCCGATTTTTATATATGCCCATAGTGGCGGCCAGTTCATTTCGATAACCTCCTTATAGCTTCTTCGGTGGTGATATCACCCCGTTCAAGTTCTTCGATTACCTCTTCCTGCGGAGACAGCTTAACGATTTCCACAAACTGCAGCTGCTTGGCGAGGCGGTTTAACCGGTTCTTTACGGTAGGGTAGCTGATGCCGAACATCTCTTCCATTTCTTTAATGGAGCCGCTGCAACGGATAAAAGCCATAATGAAAATCTGGTCTTCGGTGGAGAGGTTAGCGAGGGGCGGCAACGAGAAACTGCCCTCAATGGCAATGTCGCTATCGACCAGGCGCACCCGTTCGACGTTAATGGGTTTCCCCTGTGTCATCTTGGTTAACTCAATCCATTCTTTAGCCATTCACAATCACCGTCCTGAATATTGATTTTCTTTAACCGTAACTTAATTTTCTTTACGTATTATAACGCTAGATGTTATTTTTGTCAATACTTTTATTAAGTTTATTAAGTTTTTTCCTTGTAAACATTAATATTCTTAATATATTGCCTGTTTAACCCCTATTCCTCTTTCTGAACATACATTCATAAGATAGTAAGTTTGCAGTACCTCAAAAAAGAGTGTGACGTTATATTTTTGTAGACGCAATTACGCAATTACGATATAATGTCACGGGATTTAGAACTATGCCTGTTATCTGTATAGCCAATCAAAAAGGCGGCGTAGGTAAAACTACGACCGCCGCCGCGTTTGGCGAGGGTTTAGCCGAACACAATAAGCGTGTCCTGCTGGTGGATTGGGACCCGCAATCCAGTCTGACTATCAGCCTGGGGTTGAATCCGGAGAACCTGGAGCTTACCGGCTATGACGTCCTGACGAGCATCATCAGGGGGAACGGACGGTATACCCTGCGCGATGTTTTGCAGAAGACAAACAACCCCAAAGTGGACCTGGTACCGGCTAACATCGAGCTGTCACAGGCACAGCTGGATTTGGTTAATGCGTTCTCGCGGGAGCTGGTGCTGAAGGAAATGCTGGAGCCGATACGCAACGATTACGACTATATTTTAATGGACTGCCTGCCGAGCCTGGGGCTGCTGACCATCAACGCGCTTTCTACGGCGGACAGTGTTTTAATCCCTCTGCAGGCGGACTTTTTAGCAATGAAGGGCCTGGCAATGCTGCTGCCGACCATCCTCCGCGTGCAGGAGAAAATCAACCCGACGCTGGAGATAATGGGAATACTGTTCACCATGACGAACTCCCGCACCCTGCACAGCCAGGAGGTCATCGAGGTTACAAAGCAGGCCTTCGGGGAGAGGATAAGGGTGTTCGAGACGACCATCCCCCTAAGCGTGCGTTTTAAGGAGGCCCCGGCCGCGGGGATGTCCATCCTGACCTATGCCCCTACGTCCGACGGGGCGGAAGCATATCGACTATTCACAAAAGAGGTGCTAAATGAAAAGAGCTAAGATAACCGAAGAACTCGCTTATGGTTCCGCGCTGGACCGATTGACCGGCGGAGAGAAAACTGCATCCAAGGCGGATACGCCTAAGGCGGCGCCTGCCCCGGCCGCTCAACCCGCAAAGTTGGAGATGATTAAGCTTTCGGTCTTTTTGAACCGGGAGGAGGACGCATTTTTGGAGGCGCTAGCATCGACGGCAAAGTTCAGCGGGGGGAAGAAGTTGAGCAAGACGAAGCTCATCGAGGCGATGGTGCGGGCATTCCGGAAGACGAACCTGGACGTGCGGGGGGTTAACGATTACCAGGAGCTGCAGAGCAGGATAGCGGCGCAGATGCAGATGTAACGGGTATTCGTTTTGTAAAAAGGCCGTTTTTGAAAAAATGCTCTTTTTGTAGCTGAAGGGGCGTAAAACAAATAATTTTAGCTTTGATTCGTTTTTTGATTTTTTAGTTTTTTTAGACATTTTAGCTACGATTGGTTCCGTTAAATATATTTGATTTTCCGATTCATTTTTGCATTTATGTTAAATGGTTTTCGGTTTATAGTGATCAGTATAGGGGAGGCTGGGGGGAAATGTGAAGGGGGTTTTGGCGGGGGGCTATTTATTAAAGCGAATAAAGTATTGGTCTATTTCATCTCTTAGTTCAATACCAACTCGCTCGAAGCAATCTAATAATTCTTTATAGGTTCCTTGCCCACCAATAAAATCCCAAAATTCTTCGGCAACTTTAAGTTCATATTTCATATCTAACATACCCATAATTGTCCATCTCTCATAGGGTTCTGGTTCATAAGGGTTATATGGAATTGCTATCAATGTATTCACTTTCGCATTGGGATTTAAAAATAAAGCAGCAGCAACCCATTCCAATAACGTTCTTTTATACTCTTTAAAACCTCCAGCATTCGGCTTAGCGGTCTTCAAATCAAATAAGAATAATTCGTTTTCAGAGGTTTCAAGTAATAAGTCTACCAGAGTAGGTTTTACCTTTCTGGTCTGGCCGGTTTGGCAAACCTTTCGAATGGACTCAATTTCGGCCATTTTGTTTGGTGAAGTAGTTGTAGTTTCAAGGTTGTTCATAATCTTTTGTATCTCAAATAATGCGGCTTCAGAAATGAGCTTCCCTGATTTTGTGTGAGTTTGAGTATTTTTAAAGCGTGGTTTAGCCAGAGCTTCCGCAACCGGTTCAAATACTGTAGTTCCGAAAGTTGTATTTAATGAATGAATAAAAGAAAATAACGCCATACGATCTTTACCTAACAGTCTCGTATGAAAAGGCATCGACGCAGGTTCTGGACTATAATTATTGAATTTGTATCTTAAACTGTCCTTGAGAACTTGTTCAGTATTGATAATTTGTTCGTTTGTAAGTCCCATAACTTATTTATCCTTCAGATGAAATATAGTTTCCGAGTAAGCAGTTTTATCTCTTTCAGTCCTATTTAGAACAGGACGTTTAAACTTCTGTATTATTTGCAGACTAGATTTCTCAGCAATAAGTGGGTAAATATTGAATTTATCATTAGCGATTAGAAAAATATTGAAGTCATTAGCTAAGAATTTTTTACAATTTATTAAGACATCTACAATTGAATTTATATATAGTTTTCTGGCTTCAGCACTTTGTCCATCTGATAATTTACCAATTTCTTGATTGTCGTGTCTTTCAAAGTTGAAAAGGTCATAAGCATATGCATGCTGGTCATGGTAATCAATTAGTCCTACATAAGGCGGACTTGAAAATATACCTTGAATTTTTTGTTTATTGATAAGCTGGGCAAGTTCTATGTTATGAATAAATAGTTCTTTAATTATATCGATATGTCTTGAATCTCCAGTTAAACAAAACTGATTAGTTTCAGTTCGTAACTTATCAAACTGTCCTAGCCTTACAATAGTATCTTCGCCATACCTTTTCCACCAATTAAGAATAGAAAACAACGGTTTACATATTTTCCCATGTTTGTGACAATAATAAGTCGAAAATACTGGCTCTTTTAATGTAGCCAAATCAATATGTGTAGTAGCACGGCAAGAACGGATTGTCCGGCTAAGAATAATGGTCATAATGTTTTTCACACTTATATTTTGGATTTTATCAATATAAGACCACACCAATTCAATCTCTTGCCTTATTGGCATAACATACCATTTATCGAGGAAAGAATAATTATTTTCTTGTTTCAAATTAACATTATAAATATTAAGAATTCCTTGGAAGATGGTTTCAAATTCCCTTGCCTTGACTTGGCCATAATCATCCTCATTTATCTCTCCCGACCTAGCCTTAATTTTAAATTCAGGAGAAGGGAAATATTTATTATTAAAGTCAGTTAGAGCTTCTAGCAATTTATTATCAAATTCCTTGATATTCGTTCTTGCACTTAACTCACGTAAAGCCAAAGTAACTTGACGTATAGAGTTAAATAACTCAACCAAGTTATATTTAGCGATTTTAACGTTACTAATTAAGGCATTAAAGCTTGAGACATCTATACCAATTGCGTGCATGCCTAATTCATTTGCTTGAACCAAAGTAGTGCCACTGCCACAAAACGGATCAAGGATTATATCACCTTTATTGAAATAGACTTTTTTCTTGAATTCGTTGACATGATTATCTAAAAAGTACTCAACTAATTGAGGTATAAACTTTCCTTTGTAAGGATGCAATCTATGTACGTGTTTGGTTCTTTCAGACTCTTTCAGATGATCAAATGATAAAGTCCAATTTATATCCTGGCCAAGTCTATTTGTCCAATTTTTCTCTTTGTTGCCGATAAATGATTTGTAATAACTTATTAGGTTTTCTCTACTAACAAATGTGTCACCATTATCTGTAATTTTTTTAATCCTACCGTATTGAATTAGGTAAGATATGTTTGAAGGTGTAACGTTTCTATGCAAGTATTCACTTGCCCATTCGCTAGCTTGTTTTATGGTGAGTAGATCTGAGGTGATAACCATTTGACATTATTCTACTATTTTGTTAAACGCAACACAATAATAAATTATGATATAACCATAATTAAGCTGATTGTAAGGAGATTGGGCTTAAAAACCCTAATTTTCGCCTTGTTTTGCGCTGGATCCCGATCAGGTCGGGAATGACCCTTCGACAAGCTCAGGGCGAGCGGATGGGGAAAAGTGGCGAGGGTTAAGTGACTTTTATTCTCCCTTTGTTTTCCGCCACCACTTTGCCTATTATCGTGGCGGGTTTGACGCCTTTAGCATGTAGTTTCTTTAAAAGGGTTTGGGCTTTTCCCTGAGGGACAGCTATTAAGAGCCCGCCGGAGGTCTGGGGGTCGGAGAGGATGTCTTTGAGGAAGTTGGGAAGGGCGGGGTTATAGTCCACCTGGTTTTTGCGATAATCGCGGTTGCGGGTGAGTCCGCCGGGGACCATACCGGTATCGTAGTATTCCCGGGCCTGGGGGAAGAGGGGTACAGCGGCGGCTTCAATTTCCAGACCGACAGTGGTGTCTTCTATCATCTCGCAGGCGTGTCCCAATAAACCAAAGCCGGTGACGTCCTTGCAGGCGTTGACGCCCACCTCCAGCATGACCTGGGAGGCGGTGCGGTTGAGGGCGGTCATAGATTTCACCACAGCGTCGATGGCTTGTTTAGAGGCGAAGCCAGCCTTGATAGCAGTGCTGATGATACCAGTGCCGAGGGGCTTGGTGAGGATTAAAGCGTCGCCGGGCCGGGCGGTGGAGTTATGGATAACGTCCTTAGGGCGGATGGTGCCGGTGACAGCGAGCCCGTACTTAAGCTCGGGGTCGTCAACGGTGTGGCCGCCTAAAAGGATAACGCCCGCCTCGTGCATTTTAGCGAGGCCTCCCTCCAGCACTTTGTGGAGAATGGACAGGTCCATCGTGCTGTTGGGGAAGCAAACTACGTTTAAAGCGGTAATGGGCGTGCCGCCCATGGCATAGACATCGCTCAAGGCATTGGCAACAGCTATCTGCCCGAAGTCGAAGGGGTCATCGACAATCGGTGTAAAGAAGTCGACCGTCTGGACAATCGCCAGGTCGTCGGTGAGTTTAAAGACACCGGCGTCCTCGGCGCGCTCCATCCCGGCGATGAGGTTGGGGTGGGACTGGAACTTGAGCCCGGCCAGCGCTTTTGCGAGGTCGCCCGGACCTATCTTACAAGCTCAACCCGCGCCATGGACGGTCTCGGTAAGGCGAAGTTTCTTTTCCTCGGCCATTCATCAACTCCCTATATTTATTTGGCGGACGGCGTAAGGGTAAGGCGGTAGTCGCCGGAGACAGCTTCCTCTTTAACTTTATAGCCGCGGCTGGCAGCCAGGCGGGTCACGTTTTCTTTAGAAGTGACCGTTTCCAGCAGGACGGTGATGACGTCCCTGGGATTATCGTCCATCGCCTTTTTTGTTCTCACAACAGGGATGGGACAGGACAATCCACGCACATCTAGTTCTGTCATGATTTTACTCCTTTATTTATACAGACTCCACTCCAGGAGCAAAGATATTTCTTAAAAACGGCAGGCAGTTCGGCGACGACGGCGCCGACGCGTGAAGCCGGTTTTACCGACGCCATTTGACCTGCCATGCGGTTAGAGCGGGCGGCCAGAATAGCCGCCTCGCGGGGTTCAAGGCCGGCGGCGATAAAGGCGGCGACCATGCCGGTGATAGTATCGCCGGTGCCGCCGATACACTCCATAGCCGGAACATCAGGCTCGGTGACGGTTTCAATAACCACGCCATCCCGGACGATATAGTCCACCGCCCCTTTAACCAGCATCAGCGGGGCGGCTGATTTACTGGCATAAGCGGTTTTTATTAGTTGCGGGATTTCGGCCGTATTGTGGTGAGCCATAAATTTGACGTAGGCGGGGTGGGGGGCGGTGGGGTCGGCGAGGAAAGCCAGCTCGGCGGCGTCCGGGGTAAAAACATCGAACTTAGGAGCCAAGCCCGCAACCTTGGCGGCATACATCGAGCCGGCGTCGGCAATAAGGGCGGGGCGGGGGGAACAATCATCGAGCACGGCGCTAAGCCGCTTCATCAAGGTGATATCGGGCAGGCAGTAATGCAGCGCCAGCGTTTGCGACATAAGCTTGGGCAGATTTTCGATAAGGTATTCGTAAATACCGCGGCTGCCTTCGCCTTTACCCATATCACCCGCCAGTAAAACGCAGGGCGCCTCGACACCGAGATAAGAGGTCGTTTTAAGGGCGGCGGAGACCATAGCGCCGGTGCCCTGCGTGCAGGGGATAAGCTTGCTGTTTACCATCAGGTCGTCGCCCTTAAAAGAAGTCACGCCAAAAGTAAGGGGCATATTGGGGACGGGGACAGTGCCGGCAATAAGCAACACGGCTACTTCCCTCCCTTGAAGATGGCAATGCTTTCTTCCAATGCCCTATCCAGCATCAAGGCGCAGAGGGTATAGCCGATATCGCGGGGGCGGGGTGCGGCGTCCACTTTTTTCTCGAGCAGGGCGGCGTGCATGACGGGGATATCGGGGCAGCCGCCGCCGGATGTATTCACAATAACGCCGGATTTTTTATCGAACGTAAGCTTCATGTTGGCGGCTTTAACCATAATCCATTCGCCGAAGTCAGTGACATGAACGATTTCCGATATCCTGTTAGCGTCAACCTTAAGCGGGCGGACTTCAATGTAAAGCACGTCGCGCACATCAAGCAGGCGTTCGATGCCCGGCTGCTCGACGAGGCTGACCTCTAAAGCGAGGTCGCAGCCCTTGCGCAATTCCGGAGGCGGCGCGATTAGCCTTGCCTGATAACCGGCGCCCTTTAAGACCTTTTCGGCCTGCATGGCATCCTGCACGGAATCAAACAAAACCAGCCCGCCGCCCTCGAATTTAATTTTCTTTTTCTTGGCTGCCGCCATGAGTAACTCCTTAGGTAGCTTTGGCTCCCTCCCTCATGAAGAAGCCGACAATGACACAGAAGACCAGGCCGATGATAACGGCAACAGGCCCCCAGGCGCCTGTCCCGGCGCTGCTGGAGGCGAGGGAAAGGTTGTGGGCAATAGCCGCACCGGCGATAAGGCCGAGCACGGTGATACCGGCATCGGTGTCACCCTCACCGGTGAGGATAAGCTGACGCAGGGGGCAGCCGCCAAGCAAGGTGGCGGAGATGCCGACCAGACCCATGCCCAAGAAATTCCAGAGATGATCGGTGTGGGCGATAGGCTCATCAGTAAAGCCCCAGTGATAGATGCCCGAAGCTGCAAAGTTACCGGCCGCGTAATTGGTCACCAACGCCGCGACGAAGAAAGCGAGGATACCGCCCAAGAGGTAGGTATCCTTAACCAAGAAGATATCACGCCAGCCGCCGACAAAGCACATACGGGTCCGCTGGGCGAGGAAACCTACACCCAGGCCGATAACCAGAGCCACCGCCAGGGGGACGAACATGGAGCCGGGCCCTTTTTCGCTGACGTGGAGGAAGCCGGGCTGGAAGATGGCGATAAGGAGCAAGCCGACCATGATGACGGGCATAATCCAGCCGGACAGAGCCGGGCCCCTGGCAGCGCGCCCCAGGTTGAAGCCACGCCGCAGGAAGAAAATACCGATCAGCACACCGGCGATAAGTCCGCCCAGCGCGGGCAGGCCGTTAAGGTCGCCGCCAGCAAGGCGCAGCATCATGCGGATGGGGCAGCCGAGGAAAACGAGAGCGCCAATCATGACGAAGGCACCAAGGACGAAACGGATGATGGGTGAGGAGCCTCCCCTAACGCGAAACTCGCGGAAAGAAAAGGCCGTAATAAAAGCGCCTAGCACCAGCCCGATAATCTCGGGGCGGAGGTACTGGACGCTGTTTTGCAGACCGAGGGAACCGGTAATATCACGGATGAAGCAGGCTACACAGATGCCCATGGTAGGGGGGTTCCCCCAGTTGACCATCAGCGCGGCAAAAACACCAAAGATAAGGCCGGCGCCGATAATCCATAACCTTTTATTGAGAAATAATGCTTTCAAAGTTGTTCTCCCTTCAAAATCAAATGCACGAAGTGATTTATATAAGGCTCGGTTTCAGGCATCACCTCGCTTTCGGCTTGATGTAACAGCAGGTATAACTTAAAATAATCGTGAGGAATTATAACATAAGCGTATTTTAATCTCAAGATAAGATTTACTTATGGGGAGTAGAGGGAAATCAAATTTCAAAAATCAAAGACACCGATTAAAGATGGGAAGATGGGAAATAAGGTAAGGCGGGAGGTAACCCTTCGACTTCGCTCAAGGTAAACTGGATACCGGCTTTCGCCGGTACGGTGATGGAGGGAGAGGAATGGATTCTTCTCCTTCTGCGGAAGGGACAGAATGATAGTCAAATGAATATTGAATATCTAAAGACATTCCAGGAAATAGCGAGGCTGAGGAGCTTCTCGGAGACGGCGAAGCGGCTGGGCATCAGCCAGCCGGCGGTGACCTTCCAGGTGCAGAAGCTGGAGCAGGAGCTGGGGGTGCGGCTGATAGACCGCAGCCAGCGGAACATAGCGCTGACGAAGGCCGGTAAAAGGCTATTGAAATTCGCCGAGGCGGTGGGGGGAGAACAGGAAAACCTAAAGCGAGACCTGGAGCAACTGCGCGACAAGGTTTCCGGCGAACTGAATATAGCCGCCAGCACAATACCCGGCGAATACCTGCTGCCGACGCTATTGGCGAAGTTTAAGCAAGCCTATCCGGCGGTGCGGATACAGGTGGACGTCAGCGACTCCATGACGGTTATCGAGCAAATCAACGACGGCACTTACGACATCGGTTTTTGCGGCATCAAGCCGGAAGAAAAAGAAATCACCTCGCAAAAATTCGCCGGTGACGAAATCGTACTAATCGTCTCCCCAAAGCACCCCTTGGCCGATAAAAGCGAGGCGGCGGTGGGGGACCTTGAAGGCGAGCCGTTCATCTTCCGCGAAACGACCTCCGGAACACAACGGAATCTGGAAAACCTATTAGGCAAAGCGGGGCTGGACATACGGCAGTGGACGCCGCACATGGTGCTGGGCAGCCCGCAGGCGGTGGTAGCGGCGGTGGCGGCGGGGGCGGGCATCGCATTTATTTC